>JAZROU010000023.1:0-16351 GCA_045648865.1 Candidatus Enterousia sp. | reverse complement strand
GAAAAAACAATGATAAAGGTTCAGCAAATACCACTGGAACCGACCCAGCACGTGATGGAAGAAGTTTTTGAAATCCGATTCGATTTTAACAAGGCGACGATTAAGCCTGAATACCAAGAACTGATTAAACAGTTGGTTGATGCGACCCAGGAAAACAAGAATATCAGGGTTTCTGTGGTTGGGCATACGGATACATCTGGAACCCAGGCATATAATTATGCGTTGGGTGGTCGCCGTGCCGAAGCAGTACAGAAATTACTGATTAAATATGGTATCCCGGCCAGTCAGATTGTCGCGGTATCTGCCGGCGAAGAAGATTTGGCGGTGCCAACCCCAGATAATACACCAAATGCAGCGAATCGTCGTGTGCGTGTGGTCAAAGAAGTTCACTATACAGAACCGCAACAGCCGGTGCCAATGGCCATAGAGGTCGAAGAGTATTCCGCAGGTGAATGTGGTGAATATGGGTGCGAACAGTAAATATATGTTGCAATAATACTTGACAAAAAGTTTTTTGTAGTGTATGTTGGCTGGCGTCAGAGAGATGTTTTATAAGAGGCATTTGAAATGACTGATATGATAAAAAAGTTTAACATTGCAGCACAAACCCTGAGGCAGGGACGAAGCGTTGCCGCAAAAGTTGATATTATGAAAGAATTTCGTATGCGTGATGTTTTCTTAGACGCGTCGGAAAATGATGGCAACGGAATGTAGTTTTCTTTTAAGGGTCCGCACGCGGGTCCTTGGTTTTTTTATTTTATTATTGTTTTTTTGCGGGGGGGGTGTAAAATATTTTGGCAATACGTGGATGCGTGAATTATTTATGGTTTTTTGCGCTGTATAAGTGGAGGGCAGGAATGTTTAATCGTATATTTATCAGATTTATTGGCGGAATTGTTTCGGTGGTGTCGTTTGTGTTTGGCGATCATAATGCACATGCGGATATATCGACAGATCAACATGCGCTGTTGGCGGTGGAATCGCGTGGGGCGGCGGCAGATTGGGCATGTATCCCATTGAAGAATGGTAAAAATGACGATTTTGAATGTACACATGATGTGTCTGATAGCCAAACTGATGTTGTGGTGAAATCTGACATAGATTCTTTTTATGAATATGTTAACTCTGATGGCGATCATAACAGCTGTGGACCCCGTGAACATAATGGTAATAGTACGGAGTATTTGGGTTCGTGGATGTGTTTTTGTAATGCGACGGGATTGTGTGCGCCGACGGGTTATTTAAGTGGCAATAACTTTAAGCCATATTCGTCTGGTTCGGGTAATGGTGGGTATTATTCATATGAGGATGATACGTATTATTCGATGGAACAATGGAAGGCTGGTGTCAAAAGTATCGCGGGTACGGGTGCAGGTACAGTTTCGGAGGTGACCGGATGTTGGGGTGGAAGTTGTGGTGGAACCACGGGCTGGGGGAGCTTTTTGAGTGAGGCGAACAATGAGTCCGTGGTACATGAATTGAGGTTTCCTGCAGAAAAGATTGCTGTTAAATGGATTGGGTGCACAGATAACTATTGGACACCGGGTGGAATGGAAGCAGAAGTGGAATTTACGGTAACGTCGTTGATGCATAATAATAGTTTGGGTTATGCGGATCATACGCTGAAAGGATTATTGAGTAATAAACAAGTGGGCCCCACTGGAAGTGAAACAAGTGTGATAGATGCTTGGAAATGTGAGTTTCCTTGCCCGGGTGGTGGTGCGGCGACAGTTCCGTCGATATCGGGGGCAACGTATTCGGAGAAAGATGATTATACCACTGGATTCGCATGCAAGGCAAATTTGTATTATGGTGATGATTCTGGGGATTTTGTTCTGACGGGATGTAACTATGGTCTGTAGCGGGGTTGGTGGGTAAAAGCAAAAAAGTGCGGGGACAGATTTTTTTTGATTGTCTTTTATTTGTTTTAATACTATAATCATCCGCGTGAGGTGCGTGAATGTGTGTTTCGCGTAACAGAAAGGGGGATTTTAGTATGCAGATGCGTGGCGTGATAAGGTTTTTAGGTGGATTTATGTCGTTTGCGGCGGTGGTTTTTGGACACAGGGCGGCGGATGCACGATTGATTTCGACGGGTAATTATTCTACTAATTTAAAGAACGCAAAGGTAGATCTTATGACAACTGGCGCCAGTTTGAATTGGGGATGTATTCCAATGATTTCGGGAAAATCACAAACGGGGTATTATGCAAAGCAACTGAATTGTAGTGATACGATGGATTCAGCCGGGGTTACTGAATATACAGATAAGACCGTTCCCGAGGGGGGGAATGTTCAAAGTGGATATGCAAGTGTTAAGCATCAATATTGTTTAGGATCCCAGTATAATGAGCCGAATTTTGGGCTTAATCGTGCATGGGCGTGTTTTTGTAATGCAACGGGTTTATGTGCGCCGGTAAAATATTTGGAGCATATGGGATATGGTTCTGGCGATGGCACGTATGGAACGGAGCGGTATTACACCATGGCACAATGGGTGGCTGGCGTCACGGCCACGGCTACGTCGGGTTCAGGTACAGGTGCAGGTACTGGTGTGACAGGGACGTGGGGCGGTACGCTGAGTGGCAAATCGAATTGGGGCACGATCAGCAGTGTAAACGGTGAATTGGATGGGGATATTGCATTGTCTTACCCAGTAGAGGTGTTTACAGCCACACTGACAGGATGTACGGACGGATATTATGCAACCACTGCACCAAATACAGGTTCAGGTTCAGGTACAGCGCAGATTACGGTGACAGCTTTAATGACCACGGCCAGTCCTCATAGTTATGTTGACTGTGATTCGATCGATGCGTTGTTAGCGTTTGGTACACCGAATTATGGTTATACAGGTGCGACGACAAATTCGCGTACGCCGGTTGGATCGGGATGGGCGGTCTGTACAGGCTCTTGCCCAAATGCCAGCAGCACGAACACAACGTTGTCGGGGTATAGTGGTACATTTTATAATGATTTGGATAAGTATTCGGATGGTTATAAGTGTGCCGCGGATGTAAGCTTTAAAGATAGTGCGGGAACGTTTACGATGACAGGATGCAAGGGAAGTTTTTGATAGCGTATGAAAAAAAAAGTTATAAATGTTATAGAAATAGATGGTCGTGATGCCCGTTTCCAGACGGGCATTGGGCGTTATTTGGATGTTTTACAGGCAGAATTGCCAGCGCATGTGAATGTATTGCGTATAATTTTTTATTGGTCGCCAGAAATTTCGGATATTCGTATCGTGCAAAACGAAGCCGAGGTCAGTGTATTTCATCCTGGGGGATATCCGTCAACAACGTTGTTTGATGCGGTTCTGACATATTTAAGCCCACGTATCAGTAAAATGTCAAATTTGATTGTGAAATCAAATTGTCTGGGGTATGAAGTGTTGGCGTATATGTTGCGGTCACGGTTTTATGCCAAAACAATCGGGATGCTGCATTGTTTGCCACATCGGGCGCCGGGTTATAATCCGAACGTGCCAATGAATAATTCTTTCTTTAATATGGATCATATCGTTTTGGTGTGCGATGATGCGGTCGAATTCGTTAAACGAACAAATTGCAGCAGGCCGTATACCGTTATTTATAATGGTATTTCTGTGCCAAAAATAGCCAGTAAAAAATTAGATGATGGGGTGTTCCGGTTTATTTTTGCAAATGGTTGGGCACAGCACAAGGGTATAAAGCGTATAATCCCGGCAATAAAACAGGTCGCAGAAAAGCATAATATAGAAATTATGGTAATCGGTGGTCATGATAAAAATGACAAGGTGTTCGAAGAAATTGCGGGATTGCCAATTAAAAATGTCGGATTATTAACAAAACAGGATGATATTTCGCGATATTATGAAATGGCAGATGCCGCATTGTTTGCATCATTTTCCGAGGCCTGTTCATTCGCAGGAATTGAGGCGATGGCATATAATTTACCAATTGTCAGCAGCGATGCGGTTGGGCTGGTTGAAATGTTTGGACGGGCGGCATTAATTGTAAAAAGTGACAAGGATGGAAACCTGGACGTTGATGATTATGCCAATCAAATGGTGCGTATAATAGAAAACAAGGCATTGCGAACAAAATTGGGGATTTTGGCATATGCCAGGTATAAAGAACGCTATACCGCGCGTAAAATGGTCAAGGATACGGTAAAGCTGTATGAACGTTTGGTATCTGGATACTAAATAAAAAAATCACCCAAACGGGTGATTTTTTTTAGAATCCGAAAACCATACGCTGTTTTGATTGACGTTTCTTTTCGTTGCGAACGGCTTCTTCTTTTAAACGTTTGCGTTTTGTGGTTGGTTTTTCATAACGCTGACGTTCTTTCATTTCGCGGTACAGACCTTCTTTTTGAGATTTGCGTTTTGCAACGCGCAGTGCCTGTTCAACGTTATTGTCGCGAACCAGAACTTTGACCATATGTATTCACCCCCTTTGACGCATTTTATTGGTTGTTTTAATTAAAAAGGGGATTTGAATCCCCCTTCGCTTGTTTTGGTGGAGCCAATCAGACTCGAACTGACGACCCCCTGCTTGCAAAGCAGGTGCTCTACCAACTGAGCTATGACCCCAAAACTTTGCACCTTCATCTGTGAAGGCGAATGGATTTTATCTGTTTTTGTGTTCATTGTCAATCTAAAAATGAATTTTTGTCGAATAATCTTTTGGACTAGACTTGTGCGGGATAGTCTCGTATAATGTGGGGGCTATGAAAAAAATGATAAATAAAGTAAAGTCCTTTATCAAAGGCGATGAATCAAATGGTCGTATAAAATGGTCGCTGTATGGGCGCGTGTGGCGCGAAGTGGGACGGCCGTACTGGAAATGGCTGGTTGCGGGTATCGTGTTTACGGTGTTGGCCGCCGCCGCAGAGGCGTATACCATTACAATTGTGCAACAGGTGGTGGATAAAGCGTTCATTGAAAAAAGTATAAATGCGGTATATTGGCTGGGGATTCAGGTCATTGTCGCGTTCGGCGCAAAGGGGGCATTTACATATGCCAAGGCCTTGATTATGTCTAAGGGCGGGCTGTTGGCCAGTGCCAACCTGCAAAAGAAAATTTACAAGCATTTGATGCATATGAATTTAGCGCGATTCTATGCAGATGGTATCGGAAAAAATTTGAATTATTTCGGTGTTCAGGCCGGGGCGGTTTTGAACCTGGTGACGGGAACTGTGATTAAAGTGGTGCAGAATGTCGCAACACTGATTATGACGTTGGCATTGATGTTCTATTACGCGCATCAGATGTGTATCGTTTTGATGTTCTTGGCGCCTGCAATTATGATTCCGATGGTCGCTATTATGCGCAAGCGGCGAAAACTGTCTCGGCAATCGTTCGGTATTGCGAATAATGTGTCGCAACAGTTGAATCAGACGTTGCATGGGATAAAAACAATTCAGGCATTTGCATCTGAAGAGCGCGAAGAAAAAAAGTTTGCGCATGTGCTGAACAGTTCGGTCATTAATGCGTATAAAAGTACACAGGCAAATGCATTGCGGTCGCCGTTGATGGAATTTATGATTTCTATTGGTTTGTGTATCGCAATGATTATGGGTGGGCATTTTATTTCCAGCGGCGCAATCACAACAGGTGATTTTACAGCGTTCTTGTTGGCACTGACGGCGGCGTATAAACCGGCAAAGTCTATTACGGGAACTGGTGATACGTTGCAGCATGGGTTGTTGGCGGCGGAAATTCTGTTCGCGTTCTTGGACAGTAAACCAGATATTGTCGATGCACCAGATGCACGTGATTTGACGTCAAAGAACCTGACGGTTGGATTTCATAATGTGTCGTTCGCGTATAATCCGTCAGAACCTGTGCTGAAAAATATTAATTTGAATGTGCCCGCAGGTAAGGTCTGTGCGTTGGTTGGACCATCCGGTGGCGGAAAAACAACAATGTTTAATTTGCTGGAACGGTTTTATGATCCGCAGGTCGGTAAAATCACAATAAATCGTACAGATTTGAAAAAATATACTTTGAAGTCTTTGCGCGAAAATATAGCCGAGGTTTCACAGTCTGTTTTTTTGTTCAATGGGTCGATTGAAGAAAATATTAAATATGGGCGGCCAGATGCAACGCATGAAGAAGTGGTTGCCGCCGCAATCGCAGCAAATGCAGATGGGTTTATCAATGAATTCCCAAAAGGATATGAAACATCTGTGGGCGAGGGGGGCGGTTTGTTGTCGGGTGGACAAAAACAGCGAATCGCAATTGCACGGGCGATTTTGAAAAATGCGCCTATATTATTGCTGGACGAGGCGACGTCTGCGCTGGATACACAAAGTGAAAAATTAATTCAATCAGCGTTGAATGATTTAATGCGGGGACGTACGACGTTCGTTATCGCGCATCGTTTGTCAACAATATTGGATGCAGATATTATCTGTGTAATCAAAGACGGGCAAATCGTTGAACAGGGAACAGATGCAGAGCTGTGTGCATTGGGTGGCGAATATAAAAAACTGCGCGATATTCAGTTCAAAACCGATGCAAAACAAAAAAAGTCTAAAAAGTAATCAGTTGACTGTCTGGGGAAATTTCTAGGGAAAATAAAAGGCAGTGATGGTATTTGGCGGGCAATGGTTTTATATGATTTGTGTTTGCGTAATGTAAAGGCACACTGTGCAACAGGGGAACAATATCCTTAGAAATAAGCAAAGATAGTAAGAAAAGGAGAAAATATGAAAATCAAACCGTTTGCAGGTGTCAGACCCCCAAAGGAGTTGGCAGCAGAGGTCGCATCAAGACCATATGATGTATTGAATTCAGTCGAGGCCAAGGCAGAGGCTGGGGAAAAGTCGCTGTTGCATATAATTAAGCCAGAAATTGATTTTGAGCCAATTGCAGATGAACATTCGCAACCTGTATACGACAAAGCGGTCGAGAATTTTAATCTGTGGCAGGAACGTGGATGGTTGATACAAGACCAGACAGAGATGTACTATGTGTATGCGCAGACAATGGATGGGCGTACGCAGTATGGTTTGGTCGCCGCTGCAAATGTCGATGATTATATGTCGGGAAAAATTAAAAAACATGAATTAACCCGCAAGGATAAAGAAGAAGATCGTATGATTCATGTTCGGATACAAAATGCAAATATAGAACCTGTGTTCTTTGCGTATCCAGATGTTGATGAAATGAATCAGATTGTTGAAAATATTGTTAAAAATCAGGTGCCAGAATATGATTTTGTTGCCGAAGATGGTTTTGGGCATACGTTCTGGGCAATTCGTGATGCGGCGATTAATGCACGTATAACAGAAATATTTGCAGAAATTCCAGCGCTGTATGTTGCCGACGGGCATCATCGTACTGCGGCGGCGGCATTGGTTGGTGCAGAAAAGCGTGCCGCCAATCCAAATCATACAGGGGATGAAGAATATAATTATTTCTTGGCGGTTATTTTCCCAGAAAGCCAGTTGAAAATTATTGACTATAATCGCGTAGTTCGTGACTTGAATGGATTGAGTGCAGATGAATTTTTGCGTAAATTATCAGACAATTTTGATATCAAAGAAGTTGGTGCAGAAATTTATAAGCCAAATGCGTTGCATAACTTTGGTATGTATTTGAATGGGAAATGGTATTCGTTGACTGCGCGGCCGGGAACCTATGACGATAATGACCCGATTGGTGTATTAGATGTGACGGTGTTGTCCAATTTGGTGTTTGATAAAATTTTGAATTTGGGTGATTTGCGAACATCAAAACGAATCGATTTTGTAGGGGGAATTCGTGGACTGGGCGAATTACAAAAACGGGTCGATAGTGGCGAGATGGCGGCAGCATTTGCGTTGTATCCAGTTACTATGCGTCAAATTATTGATATTGCGGATACTGGAAATATTATGCCACCAAAGACAACATGGTTTGAACCAAAATTGCGCAGCGGTTTGGTTATTCATAAGTTGGTATAAAAAACGCCCAAACGGGCGTTTTTTTTATATTTGTGTGTTTGAGGTAAGTATGATACTATTTTTTGACGTAAGCAAAAGGATGGGCGGATTTGAATTTTTTGAAGATTTGGATTTTTTCTGTTTTGTTTGCAGGGACCGCAATGGGGGCAGAAAATTTATTGCCTGTGCAAATAGAGCGGACGCGCGGAGCGTGTGTTGGTTTGTCAGAACAATTGAAAGATTTAAAACAGATGGCGGGTATTAATACAGCTGTGACATCTGTTGGTACGGTTGCTGGTGGTGTTGCGTTGGGAACGGGTATTGCCAAGGCAAATGTTGATGAAGATATAGAATATATAGATGCGATATTGGATGAAGCCGGTGTAATAACGATTGAAACAGAAGATCAATTGTTGGAGGTTTTGGCACAGTTGTTCGATGAAACAGAAATGCCAGAGGGTGCTAGTATTGCAGAAGACCTTCGTACCTTGCGTGATAGTTTAAAGGAAGAATCCATAGTGTTGGGAAATGTTCGAACGGGTACATTGGCGGGGGCGGCGGTTGCTGATACCGCTGGGATGATTATTTCTATGAAAAATCGTGTTGATGAAGATTTGCAGTCCCAGATAGATTTGTGTATTGCAGAAAAAGAAAAATTGTCACAGGCATTTATGCAGGCGCGTATTGATGGTGGTGCAGATGTTGCCATGTTAGAACGCGCAAATAAAATAATTCAGGCCTGTTCTGCATGGGAATTAGTTGATTTAAGCAAAATAAACAACAGGGCCAAGGGGGGGGCGATTTCAGCGGGTACCGGGGCGGCGACTGCGATTGCAGGAACAGTGACCAGCGCATTGGCGAATTCTGAACCTGTGCGTGGGGATGATTCAGATGACGGAAAAAAGAAAGAAGCGAATTTGAATGTGGCATCTAATGTGCTCGCGGGTGGTGCAACAGTTGCGGCGGGGGTTGCAACAGTATTTAATGCGACGCAAATAGCCGCTGTAAAGCGCGCAGTGTCTGCGGCAGAGAAGTGCGAGGGGGCTTTTTAATCAATGCGAAAGTTGTTTCTGTTTTTTGTTCTTTGTATGATTCCTGTTGCCGGTAGTGGGGTTGATATTTATGCGCGGGATGCCACGTACGTTAATAAACGGCCTAATGTGGGAAATACACGAAATACAGCGCCTGTTTTATTTAGTGTTGGTAAAGATATCTATAGGGTCCAAGATATTAAAATAATAGAGAGGGTGCTGGAGAAATGGAGTGGTAATGAATGTATAAAAAATAAGTTTTTTAATGGCAATATGCTCGATTTTCTTGCGGGGATGTACAAGAGCTGTCACGGTGCCAGAAATAATTTAGATGCACAGCTAAAAAAATTAAGAGGGAAACAGAGTGGGCTGGTTAGTGAATCTGAAAAAGCGTTCTTCACTCTCATAACAGATAAAAAATTGAGGGTTACGGCTGGTGTGGCGTCGGTTATGTCGTTACCCAATGCAGCGGTGACAGCATCTTACGCGAAGGATTGGCTTTATAAAGCTTTGGGGAATTGTTTAGTTGATAATGAAAAAATTCGTGGGTTGTTGCAAGATTATAGGAGGGGTTTTACCGAAATTAAACCCTTTGTGGATTTGGAGGCTTGTGTGAATTCGGTTAAGGTTGCAAAAAATGTGAATGGCTGCCCGCTTGACCCCACGGTTACTGATAGATCTTTGTTGTCGGGTTGGGATAATGCGAATGGAAAATACAAGAAAGGATTTTATGCGTTTCCTGTATCAGGAGGAAGGATGACAGTTAACAAAGTGATGTTATATAATGGCAAGATTTTGATTGCGTGCGAAGGGAATAAGGCAAAGTATATTGTAAATACTGCGTTTTCAGGATTGAAAGACTGTCAGGAAAAAAGATATAGTGGTTTGCCGGCGACGGGTCCAATACCGGATGGCGTATATTTGGTAAGAAAACAGGATATGGAAAATCCTAAAAATATGGATGCATGGGGGGGGTATAGATTTCCATTGATTCCGGAAACGAAAACGAATACAAAGGGGCGTGGGGCAATGTATTTGCATGGTACGTCTAATTCAGATAAACAGCAATCGGCGGGGTGCATAAGTTTGGGAACGAATATAGATGATTTTGTTGATACAGGATTTATTAGTGGTAGTATTCCCGTTATTGTGAATTATAAATAAAGTGGAGAATAAAATGGAAAAGAAAACGGTAATAAAAAAGGCCACGAAAAATATTGAGGCCAAGACAAAACAGGCTTATAACAAATATGTGCCAAAGAAAAAAAATCCTGTCTATTTTTTCATGGGTGGGAATATGGTCGCGTTTTTACTGTCCAGTGCGGCATGGGGATATCTTTCAAATCAAAGAAGTTATGAAGCAGAAATGCATGATTGTACAGGGCCGGTACTTGATCAGCGGACGTATTTGCAGGCGATGGGTGATACGTATAGTCCATTTAATGATGGACGTTATGAACCGCATTTGGCGTGGCAATTTAATGTATGTGTTCAATTGATTTTGGCGTTAATATGTATTGGTATTGCAGCGAAAAATAAGGCAGAACGTGACAAGGCAGAGCAAAATATTGATATGATGCTGGAAATAGAGCGTTTGGCAAAAGAGCATAAGTTGGACCCCGGGGCAGCAAAGAAAATTTTACGTGTTGCGCCAGAAATTGTAAAAAACATGTCAGCCGATTCGCGGGTTTATTTTGATATGATTATAGAAGGCAAGATTTCTGTGGCAGATAATGATTTTATAGGTGTGGCGACAGCGATTATGGCGGGGCATCTGAAATCGCACCCGGAAGATATGGAGCGTGTAGAGGCTGTGTTTGGTAACGCGCCTGTTCCGAAAGAAATATTGTTGTCTAATATAAGCAAGTTGGATAAGAGAAGTAAATAAAAACGCCCAAACGGGCGTTTTTATTTTAGTTTCTTGGTCCATTCATTGTCCGGAAAATTTAATTTTAGCATTTCCGAATATCCGTGGGCCTGGTCTGGCAGGCCGATTGCAGTGTATGCTTCGGATAATCTGTACATCGCTTCGGGGGTCATAACGGTTTCTTGGGCGTCGCGTACAACGGTTTGCAATTGATTTATGGCACTGGTCCAGTTTTCATTTTGCATGTCTTGACGGGCCGAGTACATGACCTTGCCGGCGATATAATTTTTTAAAATTATGATTTTGTTTTCGGCGTTCTTGGCGTATTCACTGGTTGGAAAGCGTTGGACTAATGTCTGAAATTGCTGCAATGCGTACGCGGACATGCCCGGTTCGCGCCGAACATCACTGACCTGGCGATAATAGCACATGCCACGCAGGTACATCACATATGGAACATCGCGGTGGCCGGGATGAAAACGCATAAAACGATCGGTCGCCAACAGGGCGCCAGCAAAGTCGCCATCCATGTAATGGGAATAGGCCGCCATTATTAATGCGTCGGGGGCCCATGGACTGGCCGGGTGTTGGGTTTCGGCCTTTAGAAATTCGGCGGCCGCTTCTTCGTAATTTTTTTCGTTAAATTCTGCATAGGCGTTTTCGTATATCACAGGTAAGGGTTGTTCTGCGATGATTTCGTTGTCGGCGCCACCGCAACCGGTCAGTATGCTTAATATCCCCAACAGGGCGAATTGTTTTTTCATATTTTGATTCCTGTCTTGATTTTTTGTTACTGATGGCAGTATAATCAAAACTATGAAACTAGGCAAACATATTTTTGGTGTCGGTGCCATGACTGGTATCAGTCGTGTATTCGGATTTGTGCGTGATATGTTGATCGCACGCGTGTTGGGGGCGGGACGTCTGTCGGATATTTTCTTGGCGGCGTTCAAATTGCCGAATTTGTTCCGTGATTTGCTGGGCGAAGGGGCTTTGTCTGCGATATTTATTCCCATGTATACAGATTCCAAAAAGGATGCGGGTTTTGCACGAAATGTATTTTCTTGGTTGGTGTTGGTGTTGCTGGGGCTGACCATTTTGTTCGAGATTTTTATGCCGCTGGTTGTTTGGATTTTGGCACCTGGGTTTGAAACGGTGCCCGGAAAGATGGAGATGACGGTTGTTATATCGCGTATAATGTTTGTTTATGTCATCTTTGTGTGTGGGGCGGCATTTCTGTCCGCGATATTAAATGCATTTTCAAAATTTTTGTTGGCTGCGTTTATGCCGGTGTTGTTAAATATTATGCTGATATGTGCGCTGTTGGGGGCAATGTATTTTGGAACAGAAAATGTCTTGTACTTGATGGCGGGTACAGTTGTCGTGGCAGGAATTGTTCAGTTTGGTATTTTGTGGGGACGTATTCGCAGGCGGCATTTTGGACTGCGTTTGGTTGTGCCAAAATGGACGCCGGGAATGAAAAGCCTGTTTAAACGTCTGGGGGTCAGCATTGTTGGCAGTGGTTTTTATCAAATTACGATTATTGTGGGAACCTTGGTGGCAAGTTTTCAAAGTGGGGCGGTGTCATGGTTGTATTATTCTGATCGTATAGTGCAGTTGCCATTCGCAATGATTGGGTTGGCGGTTGGGACGGTGTTGATGTCTTCGATTTCAAATGCGCTGGCGGAAAATAATATGCGCAGTGTTTATATTCAGCAAAATTCATCTATGCGGCGTTCGTTGATGCTGATTTTGCCGTGCGTTGTAGGATTGGTGGTTTTGGCGAATCCGATAATAAAATATTTGTTTGAATATGGTGCGTGGACGTCGGAATCAACGCATGCTGTTGCCGTGGCAATTATGATCCAGGCATTTGTGTTGCCGGCGATGCTGGTCAGTCAGATTTACAGCAAAACGCTGTATGCTGCCCAGGACGTGAAAACACCTGTGAAGACAAGTATGGTGTCGCTGGGCGTGGCGGCGGTGTTGTATTTGTTGCTGTTTCCGTTGGTGGGATATTTGGCGATACCTGTGGGGGTTGTCATTAGTGGTTATTTGAAAAATTATTTGCTGGGGCGCGCATGCAGAAGACGTGACCTGGTACAGCATGACAGGCGGACAGTGCGTTCTGTGTTGGCGTTCGGATTGTGGGCGACGATACTGGGGATGGTAATGACGCGGATAACAATTGGCAGTATCTGGATTCTGGGTGGTGTTATTATTGGGTATGTGGTGCTTTATTTGCCGATTGCGTACTTAATAGATCGGCGCATCAGATAGCGTAAAATAAATTTGAAACATTTGGGTATTTGTGATAAAATACTGCTTATAAAGAATGTAAGGAGTCTTAATATCATGAAAAAAATACTTTCCTTGGCAGTTTTGACTGCAATGTTGGCTGGGTGTGCAGATCTTAGCACAACTGGTAATAATACAAGTTATGGCGATGGTTTCGGTGAAGAACCATTGGTGGCAACCGGGGCAACGCAAAGCCTGAATGATTCGTATCTGTTGGCGGCAGCACCAAAGTACTATGTTGGCACGGCGTATAAGGTTGATGATGTACAGTATATTCCAATGGAAGATATGACGTATAATCAAACCGGGATCGCAGGTGTTATACCAACAGAATTGAATGGAACAAAAACCAGTAATGGCGAAGTGTTTGATGTAAATCAGATGGTCGCAACCAGCAAGACTTTGCCTTTGCCAACGATTGCACGGGTTACAAATCTGAATAATGGTCAATCTGTTGTCGTTCGCGTAAATAATCGTGGGCCATTTGTTAATACGCGTTTGATGGATTTGTCGCCAGCAGCGGCACAAAAGATCGGTTTAAATGGTCAGGGTAAGGTTCAGATTCAGGTTATGCCGGAACAGTCTGTAGCTGTGAAAACTGCAACATTGGGTGCGACAGCACCTGTGGTTGTTGAAACAACAGTGGTGGAATCACAACCAGTTGCACAACCTGTTCAAACCGTACAGCCGGTTGCTGCGGCCCCAGTTGGCGGGGAGTACAGTGTACAGGTTGCCGCATTTTATGCCCAGGACAGCGCCGATGCGTTGGCACAACGTATGAAAACATATGGTGATGCCGTAGTTGTTAACGAAGGGGATATGTTCAAGGTGCGTATAGTGAATTTGGACGCAAGTCAGGCACGCGGTGTAATTGATGCGTTGCGCAATAGTGAAGGTATGGCCCCAGGGTTATTAAAAGATGGTCGATGGGTAAATGCAGATAGTATTTAAAAAAAACCGCCATTTGGCGGTTTTTTTAATTTTTATTTGCAACGCGTTCGCGGAATTCGTTGCTGGGGCGGAATGTCGCGACACGGCGTGCAGAGATAATCGCACTTTCACCGGTTTTGGGGTTGCGGCCAATTCGCGCGTTTTTTTCCAGTATTTTAAAGCTGCCAAACCCTGCGAATTTTACTTCTTCGCCATTTGCCAGCGCATCGCGTATCTCATCAAATATAACATCAATCATTTTGTATGCGTCTGATGTTGTTAATCCAAAACGTTCACGTAATCTGTTTGCAAAATCATTTCGTGTTATTGTAGCCATTTTTCACCCTTTTCTTTAAACCCTTATTAATGCCGCGCCCCACGTCAGACCGCTGCCGAATGCGGGGTATAAAATTAATTGTCCGTGTTTTATAATCTTGTTATCAAAGGCGTACGCCAATGCCAAAACACCTGATGCGCCACTGGTGTTGGCGTGTTTGTCAACGGTAACCAGAATTTTGTCCATTGGAAATTCCAGGTGTTGCGCACAGCTGTGAATAATTCGCAAGTTGGCCTGGTGTGGGATAATCCAATCAATCTTTTCAGCGGTAATTCCGGCGTGCTGCATAATGTATCGTGCGGCATCAGGCATGCATTGTACTGCCTTTTTATATGTTTCAGGTCCATTCATTGCAATTTTATGATCGGGGGTGCCGTGCAGGCATTCAAATTCGCCACCATCAGCCATAACAACAGTGTCAATAATACCAGAGTAGCTGGATGATGATTGTTCGAATATCAGTGCGCCCGCACCATCACCAAACAGAACCGCCGTAGAACGATCGCACATGTCGACAAAACGTGTCATTTTTTCGGCGCCGATTATCATTATGCGTTTGTGAATGCCGGACAGGAAAAATGCGCGTGCACAATGCAGTGCGTAAATGTACCCAGTACATGCGCCACGTACGTCAAATGCAGGTATGTTTTTCTTTGCCCCCAGACGACCCACAGTTTGTACGCCCACAGATGGAAAGTCCAGTTCGGGCGTTGTTGTCGCAACAATTACCAAATCCAGATCGTCTATTGTTAAATTTGCGTTCTGTAATGCACGGGTTGCGGCAATCGTTGCCATGTCAACCACCGTTTCGTCGTCGCGGGCAAAGTGACGTTCACGAATCCCGGTGCGCGTTGTTATCCATTCATCGGTTGTGTCCATAATGCGTTCAAAATCCGCATTCGTCATTATGCGTTCTGGCAGATAAGAACCGTAACCGATTAATTTATTCCCCATGCGACAGTTGTTCCCCTGTAATATTTTTTTGCTGATGCATTATACTGCGATGGAATATAACTTGCAATATTAATTTGTTGGGAATAAAATGTGGTGGTGTGTCCCCATAGTTCAATCGGATAGAACAAGTTCCTCCTAAGAATTAGATGCAGGTTCGATTCCTGCTGGGGATGCCAGGTTTTGTGTGAATACAGTCCATGTTTTATTGATTGATACCATTAAAAAAATATATATAATCAGTCCAAATGTTTGTAAGAGAAATCTGATGAAGAATAAAGCGGTTAAAGTGGGTATTATTGCGACAATAGTGCCACATATTTTTTGCTGTGGGTTGCCGATGCTATTGGCGTTTGCTGGTTTGGTTGTGCCGGATGTGGCGCATTACCATTTGGTTCCGCATTGGATGGAACCTTGGTTGTTTGTGTTTTCTGGTGTGATGTTATTGGTGTCTTGGTGTTTGATATGGCGTGATTGCAGATGTTCGTGTCCGGGGTGTGGTGGTAAAAAGTCGCATCGTGCACAGAAAATCATACTTGTGATTGTGTCAGTGCTGTTTCTGATCAGTTTGGTTTTGCACGTCGTTTCGCATACACATGTTTGATGTTTTGGGCTTTATAGGTGGTGGATGTGATTGGACACCCTCGCGCGGGTGTGTTTCACCCGGCTGTGGGGCATTCATAACGATTTGATTGCGCGGCGCTTATCAAATCTACTCATTGTCGAACTGGCAATCTGAAGATTGCGTGGTTCTCGTCCGGGTATCACATGCCACAATCAAAAAACACCCCGTTTGGGGTGTTTTTTATTTGTGGTGGATGTGATTGGACTCGAACCAACGACCTCTTCGATGTGAACGAAGCGCTCTAACCAACTGAGCTACACATCCAAATAAAAAATCGCCGTTCATGGGGCGAGTTTTTTTTGTGGTGGGGATAGTGGGACTCGAACCCACACGGTCGCAATGACCAAAGGATTTTAAGTCCTCAGCGTCTACCATTCCGCCATATCCCCGAAGAC
>JAZROU010000022.1:0-1837 GCA_045648865.1 Candidatus Enterousia sp. | reverse complement strand
AATTCTTGGCGGCGCGATGTGTTATTATCACTGTTTTTTAATGTACAAATTTGAAATACGTTTGTGTTATCCCAGCCTTCGCGTAACGCAGAATGCGAAAATATAAAACGAATTGGTTCATCAATAGATAACAAACGCTGTTTGTTTTTCATAATCAGATTGTATACATCCTTGTCATCTTCGGTTGCGCCAGAAGTATCTTTCAGATGTCCCTTTTTATCTTTGGAAAAATAGCCATCGTGGCAAGTATCCGCATGTGTTTTACGCAAAAATTCTTCGTATGGTGGGTTCAAGCCCAATTCTTCCAGGCGCCGGGCAACCGCAAAATTATATTCTTCTTCGAACATGCGTGCATATATTCCAACGCCGTCATCAGGTCGGTATTTTGCAACCTGGTCTATGAAAAACAATGATAAGACTTTGATGTTTTTATCGAACAGGGCCTCTTCTTTTTCCAGATGCGTTTTGATGGTTTCACGAATTTGAACGCGACGCATCTGGTCTTGGTTCATGTCGCCAATGGATTGACCTTCGAACAGGGTTGTTCCATTTTCAAACTGAACTGAACGCTGGGCGCCATCAATAAATGTGACAACCCAACGATCCGCATATTCTGCCAATTCGCCGGATTTTATATACAGATTATCGCGTTCCGAAACCCTTAGAAATTTACGTTTGCGATTTGTGGCGCCCTGGCAATCTATTTCCAACCAAACAGCAGGATCCCGACCAGGTTGTAAATCGATTTTCGAAACATAAACATAGCCGTTTGTCGCGGTATCGCCAACGACAGATACACCCTTGACTGCTATCTTTTTTACTAAATTTTTATTGTATGCATCAATAGAATCCAAACGATACATCAGATTGAATACATCCCGATGGGTCGCAGAATATCGCAAAGTAAATAATGGGTTAAAATCGCGCAGCCTGCGGACGGTCTGGGTGCCACTGGTCGATTGCGGTTCATCTAAAATAATAATCGGATTTGTTGCAGCAACCACATCAATGGGACGGCGGCCACGAAACTTTTCAGGCTGGGGCGTTGTAAAGATACGGTTTTCTTTGCTGGACGCAAATGCCTGGGCATTAATAATCATAACCTGGATGTCGGGCGATGTGGCAAATGTTTCAACCGCCTCTAAGTTATTCGAATTGTATATAAAACAATTTATCGCGGTTCCATATTCAATTGAAAAATGCTTTGCCATAGAATCAAAAGAACTAAGAACACCTTCGCGAATGGCAATTGATGGGACAACAACGATAAATTTCGTCCAACCATATCGACGATACAGTTCATGTATCGTTTTAATATAAACATATGTTTTCCCCGTGCCCGTTTCCATTTCCACAGACAGGTTTAATCCATCTGTTTTTAGTTTTACAATATCGTCAATCGGGGGAATACCGTTATTATTTTGTATTTCTTGGATATTTTTTTTAATGCGTTCATTCGATATCAATAAACGCTGATTTGCATAGGCGTCTTGGATATCTTCCAGCAAAACAGGACCATTGCCCGCCCCAGGGGCCATAACATAGGTTGCGCAATCAAGATGTGGCTGGCCGTCAAAAACATCGCAAACCGCATTGCATGCGTCGGTCTGATACTGTTGATGTTTATAGCGCTGAATAACTTCTGCCATATTTATCCCCTGTAATTAATTATAAAATACGTAAACATTTATCATCACCACAGAAATTTTTAAATATTTCTGATACGTTGATTTTATCTTTGGCGTCCGCAAACGATGAATCACGAAAAACCGCACACATGGGTTTTTGACGCGCAATTTCACATATTAATTCCGGACACAGTTCGTTGTCAAAACAT
>JAZROU010000021.1:0-5825 GCA_045648865.1 Candidatus Enterousia sp. | reverse complement strand
GCGAACGTGTTTGTGTGTCCTGACGGCTTTTCGGGCGATGACATTATTGCCATTTTAAACCCTGTCAAGATTCAAAATGCTGGCCAACGTCGCATCAGATGCAGTTTGAACAAGACTAATTTTAACAAAAAAGAATTCCAGGAATTGTGGTCGCTAATAAATAAAAAGTCTTTCTATACGGTCGATTTTAAAACCGAAGATTTGGTGGAAAAATCGGTTGCGGCATTGAACGAACACCTGCATGTTGCGCCATTGCGTATTCGCATAACTGAAAGTCGCATAAATAAAATTACAGACGCTGCAGATTTAAATGCCGCCCGTGGCACAACCCAAGAAGAAAACATTGCAACCCCGGAAATTAACCTGGCGTTTGATTTGATTGGCGAAATTGCCAAGGGAACATCACTGACGCGACGTGCCGTGGCAGATATATTGATGAAAATCCAAGAATCTACATTTGCGATGTTTAAAATCAATCCCCAAGATTTTATCAAGTCTGCGATTCATTTGATAAACACGCAAAAGGCAACCACTGTCATTGAACATATCGAATACAACGCACTAGAAGATCGTTTCAGCACCGATATATTCACCCGGAACGATTTGATATTGGCGGACAGGTCTTTTGAAACGCCAAACAATCATATTTACGATCACATCATGTATCAATCCCAGGGGGAACGCGAAATGGCCCAAGAATTGGAAACACACGCGGATGTATGTGTGTATGCCAAATTGCCGGGCGATTTCTTTATTCGGACACCGATGGGAAAATATAACCCGGACTGGGCAATTGCATTTAAGCAGGGAACTGTTAAACATGTGTATTTTGTTGCAGAAACCAAGGGTGTCCATAATTCCTTGGATGTAAACATGAAAACCATCGAAGAATCCAAGGCCATATGTGCCAAAAGACATTTTGCCGCGATTTGCAAAGATAAAGTCAAATATGATGTTATAAAAAATTATGAGGACATTATCAATATCGTAAAAAACTGATATGCACCCCACATTTTTGCGCGCAAAGTGAATAATGTCCGGCAACCCAGATTGACTTTTTTTATAATAAAATTACAGAATATATGATATAATCACATACATAACTAACAATCAAAGGATAAGGATATGGCATCAGAAAACAGTTTAATTTCAAAAATTAAAAAGGGAATTATGAAAATATCCAGCCGTCAACCAGACGCGCAGCCCAAGGCTCTTGGTTCTGAATACAAGATAAAATATAACGCATCTCAGGAAGAACTTGAAGGATTGGGACTGGTGGATGAATTTGGAACAGTTATTGACCGTAATAGGTTTAATGTATACATGGCGGTTGTGCAACACAGACGTGAAGTTCAGGCATTGCCTGACTTTGAAAGATTAAAAAAAGCTGGGGTCGTTGACGAAAATGGTGAAGTTCTAGATTCTAAGAAATACCAGGAATACACAAACCATTTGTTCAATTTAAGGTACGCAAATCGCGACAAAACAATGTAAAAAAAACGCACCGTTTGGTGCGTTTTTTTATCGTACAATCCCAACCTGACGGGTCCACATTGAATCTAATTCATGGTTGCCTGTAAGTTTTTGTGTCACAATGACTGTGGATTGCCAATTATCAAATAATTTCTTTGCTTCTGCGGCATGCTCTGGCGCGATATGCAGTTCGCCGGCCTGCGATTTAATGTCTGGAATATGGTATATAAATTTAATCCCCAGGTTTTCTAACAGCTGTCCCAACTTTGTTCCCTGTTCTGCCGAAGAAAATTTAAAGCCTGACACCTTGTTATTTTCAACATCTTTTAAATTTGTCGTAAAGAATGCGTAGTTTTCGGCGGTTTGTTTGGAAATATTGTTCAGCGCCTCTATAACCATTCCGTATGTAATAATCTTTCTGGTTGATTTTTCAAAATTCGTTACTTTGTCTACCATTTGCGGACTCCTTTTATCAAAAATAGCACGTTAAAGTTTTTTTTCAATATAAAAATGCCTGATGTGATTATTACTTTTGCGGTGTTTGTGCCTCATGACAGATTTGGGTTCGCAGCTGTTGCACCAAATCAAACACAGACAGTTTTGAAATTGGTTCTTTCGTTTGATTTTTTTTAACTTGCTTAAATGCAGGGCGTGCCAACCCCATAAAGCGTAATTTACCATTTGAATATGTACCTGACCCAAAAGTATTGTTTTTTTCATCATACCAATTTGCAGTATTCATACCGCTAAGTGGCGTTCCGATAATGTTGTAATAGTATTTATTGTCATTATGCCATTCGGTCTCGTCCCACAGTTTTATTAAATCCCCCAGTCTTATTTGATATACCCCGACATACAGTCCCCCCACATATACGCCCGATATTTGTATTGTGTTAAATTCTGGGGTTGCCCAGATTTTCTCTTTGTTGGATTTAATTAAATCCAGATTTTCGAACAGGTATGAAACCGCACCATTATCATTGGTTGGTGCCACCACAACAGTTTTTAATACCATAAATAACTCCTTGTTTAGTCCATTAACGCAGGACAATTCAGGATATAAATCCGCGGCCACCGCGACACCATTGTCACGACACACCAACATAATACCACCTGCTATTCAATGTGTCAACGCCAGATGTTGATATAATAGTGTATAAAGCAATATATTGAATTATTTCATAATGATTTCATATTTCGCTATTCAAACATTTCTAGTGGGATATCATATTCCTTGCAAAAATCATAAAAGAATTCAAGAAATGCCTGAACTTTTGGACTTTTGACGGTCAAAGGATTGCCAATACCGGTTAGAATATATTCATAGTCGAAATCTATATTTGGAACCTCTACCAATCGTTCGTTGCGCATGGTGCACCATTCTGGCATCAATGATATTCCGGCACCATCAGATACCAGTTGATACAAAATAGAAGCTGAATCTGCGGTAACGTTTAACTTTTTTGCTTTCTTTAATATAAAATTACATTCGGGCAGATGTAAAAATTTTTGGCGAATACATAAGTCAAAGTTCTCTAACATATCGTCCATATCGCGTGGTGTGCCATGTTTGTTTAAATATTCACGGGTTGTATAAAATTTAGTTTTTGTTTTAAACTTAAACAATGAAATGGACCCCGGAATCTTTGACAGGGAACGTATATCTATGATGGATATATCGGGGTTGTTCATGTTCATATGATGGTTCGTTAAAATGTCCAACCGAATTTTTGGGTGTTTTGCATATAACTTGTACAATTCGGTAAATAATTTACTGCCTGCAAAACCTTCTTCTGTCCAAATAGAAATGTGACCCGTCAGCTCATCTGGGCCTGTAATATTATGAAAAATATTATCAAGTGCATTTGATATATTTTCGATATCTGCATATAATTGGCGTGTAGTATTTGTAGGTACACTGCCAGACGAGCTGCGTATCAATAAACGTGTTTTAAAACGTGATTCCAAATCTGAAATCATTTTTGACATATTAGAATGCTTAATTCCATTTCGTTCTGCCGCAGCTTGAATTTGCCCCAGATCAATAATTTCTTTTAATGCTAATAATTCACGTAAAAAAGCAATCTTTGTTTTAATTGTTGGCATTATATTCCCTTTTATACCGATTTTTTCATCATACAACAGGAAAATGTTCTAAACAATAGTTCTTTTTTGGGAAAAATTTACAAGTAAATTTAATATGTTTTTATAAAAAAATCCTGAAAAAGATATGGTTTCAGCATTTCCAGTCCCCTTTTTATACATCCCCCCCTGTAAAAACAGTATAAAACAAAACATAAAAACCTAGTCTATAATTCCTTTGTGTTCATAAATAACAGCAAGGAGAAAAAAATGACACACGCAGATATTTGGTTCGCTATCGATTCTTTCGCAAAAGAACATAATGTTTCTTGTTCCGGATTGGCAAAACATAGCGGATTGGACGCAACAACGTTTAACAAAAGCAAACGTTACTCGAAATATGGACAACCACGCTGGCCTTCAACAAGCAGTATTGCCAAAATATTGGAAAGTACAGGCGCCAGTTTATACGATCTTACAAAATATTTTCCTTCGTCGTCGCCCGCCGCGCAACAGGCGATATAAATGTGTAAATAAAACACCGCCCAATCGGGCGGATTTTTTATTGGCGCATCACACATTGCCTTACATAGCATTTTAACAAGTCATTTACACATTGTACATGTCTTTTTATCCACTTCACTACATCAATGTCATAAAGTCCGCTCCAACTTTTTTTATTTCCATGCAGCGGTATAATTGTATATCAAGGGCTTTTATTATCCGTTGTTTATTAGATATTCATATTGACAATAAATAAATTTGTGTTATGTTACATGCGATATGATTGATAAAGATGAAGTAATTTTGATTTCCCAGAATAACAATGCGGACAAACCCGGCTTTGCCCAGCGTTTTCGTGAACGATTGGTATATCCATTTCAGAAAAAGCGTTTTTATGCCCAATGGGAAAATGCACCGATGGATATGCGTTTTCGTCTGACGAACAAGTGCGACGAAAATTGTGCACGCTGTTTTGAGTGTTCTGGGCCAAATAATCCATTGAATACGGTTCCTGTGGATGATGTTATTTTTTATGGTAATCAGCGTGACAGCAATTTTACTAATATCTATATGACCGGTGGTGAATGGTCGTTAATATATGATGTACAGCCTCACTTTATGCGCAAAATATTTGACAGATTAGATTTGTCTAAATCGGATGAATATACTATTCAGACAAATGCGCGTTGGGTGCATGGACAACATCGTGATGAAATTTTAGACGATATCAAACATGTTCAGTCAGCAATTGGAAAACATAACGGTATATTGAAACTGGATATGTCTGTCGACAGATATCGCAGTAACAAATGTATTGATGCGGTTCGCGATGTGGTTTTGGCGGTGGCGTCTGACCCACAGTTTAAGCATACTAAAATTCGCCTGATGTCGTGTGCATTGGACGCACAAATGGCGAACGAACGTGTCTTGGTACCAGAAATTTTTAAGGCTAATGGTATAAAATTAGAATTTCAGCCACGTTCGTGGTTTAATCCGTATTTCCAGGTTTGTTATGCTAACAACATACGTATTGTGATTCACGAAGAAGGTCCCACAATGCGTATCGGTCGTGCAAAACAAAATAACATAGGCTATAAAATCTATTATCCGCAATTACAATGTGGTGGCTTGCAGCCCGAACGTACTTTGATGGAATTATCATTGCGCGAAGACGGTATGATAAAATGGCATAACTGGTACGACTGGGATATAATGGTGCCGTATAAAGATGCTGCTGGGCAATATAAGTCGTTGCCACAAATTCGCGCTGAGTTGGTTGATATGGTGTGGCCACGTCTGTTGCGTCATAATATAAAGAATACTGTTTTGAGTTTATTGCCAATATACGGTGATATTCGTCAAATATATATTAACAAGCAAATACAAAAAACTTACGAAGAAAACAGAAAAGAATTTATATCTCATGCTGTTCCAATAAAGGAACTATAGTCATACGCATCACAGTTTGCATCACAGGTTTTGGTGTTTTGGGGTCATGGGGCGGATTTGGGTTGGAATTGCAGCCATTGGTTAAAATAAAAACAGCCCGCCCCGCATGGGTAATGCGCCCAATTCAAAATTCAAAAAAGCAAAGAAAACCAAACAAAAAACGCACCAAATGGTGCGTTTCTAAACTGGTGCCGGTTGTCGGACTTGAACCAACGACCTACTGATTACAAACCGCCCAAACGAGTGTTGAATAACGTTTGTCAACGTTGAATTTTGCTTAGTATTCTGGGCTTTACAGCGGATTTTAAATTTATTAT
>JAZROU010000020.1:0-36368 GCA_045648865.1 Candidatus Enterousia sp. | reverse complement strand
AGTTGATATTACAAAAGCAACCGCAGCATCATGCCTGGACGCATTCATCAACACAGTTACAAAAGTTTTGAAAAAGAAAGGCGAAGTTCGCTTGGTTGGTTTCGGCACATTTGCAACAGCAAAACGCAAAGCAACAACAGGTCGCAATCCACAGACAGGCGCTGCAATCAAAATTCCTGCATCTACACAGCCTAAGTTCAAACCAGGTAAAGCTTTGAAAGAAGCATTGAACTAAAAAAACAACGGCTTTTATATTAAACAAGGTCCCAGATTTGGGACCTTGTTTTTTTGGATATATAATTACGGCAATCCGTTCTAGAATATAACCACACACAGGCTAATAGGTACCTTTTCCCAATCACAGTATTACAATTGCACACAAAAAATAAAAACGATATAATACAGCTGTCTTAGTTAAAGACACATGTAAACCTTGAAAAGGAGAAAAAATAGATGAGAGGACTTACAAATTATGTTCTTATACCATTGACATTTATCGGTGCCCTGAACTGGGGACTGATTGGTATCTTTGGATTTGACTTGGTTGCATTTTTATTTGGACCAGCCACATTGGCCAGCAATATAGTCTATGCGATTATTGGTATTGCGGCGTTGATATGGTTAATATGGATGTTTATTGATCGACCTGTATCACGCAACGATCGCTAATCACAAAAAAAGTTTCATGTCTGCGCCCCAAATACAGGGGCGTTTTATTTGGCCGATGAAACCAGATTATCAAAATCTGTTTCGTCCCAGATTAAAATGCCCAGATCCTGCGCTTTTTTCAATTTGCTGCCGGCGTCCGCGCCTGCGATAACAATGTCTGTTTTGGCAGATACACTGCCTGCGACATGTGCCCCCATGCGTTCCAGAATATCCTTGGCTGTGTCACGCGTATGATTCATCAATGTGCCCGTTAATACAACACGTTTACCCGACAACGGCCCATCCGTCGCCCCCACCACGACATCTGTATCACGAACATTGACGTGTTGCAACAATCTGTCCAACGCCCCTGCGTTATGTGTGTCCGCAAAGAAAGAAACAATTTCATCGGCCATAACGTCACCAATTCCATCAATATTTTTTAATTTCCATGCCGGCGCATTTCGTACCGCATCCAACGACCCAAACGCACGTGCCAGAATTTTGGCTGTCACTTCGCCAACATCCGGTATACCAATCGCGAACAAGAACCTGTGCAAATCAATGTCGCGCGCATTTTCAATAGATGTATTTAAATTTGCAACCGATTTTTCCCCAAAGCCATCCATGCGTTTGATTTCGTCGCCATGGTTCTGAATCAGTGTGAATATATCTGCAGGTTCATGTATCCAACCACGCGACACAAAGTTTTCCAATTGCTTTGTTCCCAGACCGTCTATGTCAAAACGTTTGCGCCCAACAAAGTGTTCCAGTTCCCCAATTAATTGCGCAGGACATCCCATTGTATTAATACATCTGCGCGCAACCATGCCAGATTCTTGGACGACATTCCCACCACACACGGGGCAGACTGTTGGAAATTTAAATACGGTCGCGTTCGGTGCAGATTCAGCCACACCAACAATTTGCGGGATAACATCGCCTGCACGTTGCACAATAACCTTGTCGCCAATTTTAACATTCAGACGCGCAATTTCGTCCGCGTTGTGCAGGGTTGCACGCGACACAACAACGCCACCAATATTGATTGGTTCCAGTTCTGCGACCGGGGTTAAAACGCCTGTGCGACCAACCTGGATTGTAATATCGCGCAGCGCAGTAATTGCACGCGCAGCAGGGAATTTATATGCAACTTCCCATCGGGGGCTGTTTGCACGACTGCCCATTCGTTCCTGGGTTGCGATATCATTAACTTTTAACACCAGACCATCGATATCAAATGGAATATCCGGACGGATTAACATGGTATTGTTGTATACATCCTGAATTTCATCCAGTGTTTTTGCGTGATGCGCCCATGCACGCGTGGTTTTAAACCCCCATGATTCCAATTTATCAAAATATTCAGACTGCGTCGCAAAATCGCGTCTTGAAATTTCACCATACGTATATGCAAACGCGCTGAGTTTTCGTGTCGCAGTTATCTGGGGATTCAGCTGGCGCAACGATCCGGCCGCCGCATTGCGCGGATTTGCAAATTGCCTTTCTGATTGTGCGTTCAGCGCAATAAAATCTGCGCGTTTCATATAGACTTCCCCGCGGACTTCGACCACGTCGGGGAATGTGCCGGATAACCTTTGCGGGATGTCTGGAATTGTTTTCAAATTTGCGGTGATATCTTCGCCTTCGACGCCACTGCCACGTGTCAAACCACGTACCAACACACCATTTTCATATCGCGCGGCATATGAAACCCCGTCAACCTTTAATTCTATAAAAACATCTGGAGTGGTCAGCTTGTTAAACCAGTCGGCAACATCATCTTTGTCAAACACATCGGATATAGACAGCATTGGCACACTGTGTCGGCGAGATTTGAATTTATCAGACACCGCCGCCCCCACATGCGTTGACGCGCCAGTTGTTGCCAGTTCTGGGTACATTTCTTCGATTTCCAGCGCGCGTTTTTTTGCCATATCATATGTCGCATCGTCAACAAGTGGGGCATCCTGTTGATGATATGCGATGTCCCATTCGTGCAACTTTTTCAGTAATTCGGCGTGTTCAGATAAAATAAATAAATCGGGTACGTTTTTCATACCCGAATTATAGAAAATTAACAAAAATAACACAACGGAAAAAGAATCTGATTACAAACCAAATTTATAAACCGCCCCAAAATAAAATTCGGTCGCATCAACATCGGTCTGTGCATATCGAGCGTTATGTATTTTGTGTTCAACCGTGCCATAGAATTGATATTTAACACCTAGATTTAGGTCAATCCGATCGTTTAAAACAAAATTCACACCAATCATGGCGCTGTACGACAGGTCAAAGACAGAATCTGACATGTTTGGGTTGCTGACATCACCCCAAACAGTTGCAAAACCAATCCCCATACCCACATATGGGGCGACGGCATCTGCGTATTCTTGGAACAAATGCACGTTCAGCATGTTCGCCCATACGTCAAAGTCAAAATTTGTGTCGCGCTTGGTCTGCTTTGCGCCAGTATACATTGTTTCAAATTCAATCTTTATATTGTCCGTTAATCGATTGCCAACAACGGCACCAAAGCCCCAATTATCCTTGCGTATTGTGGTGTTACCGCCATCATTAACATCGTATTTAAATGCGATGTTTTCGTTTTTGTGTAAACGAATCCCGACATAGTTGTCGCGTTGCACGACATATTCTGGCGACGCATCGTATTCATATTCGTATTCGTCCCAATATTCTTCGGCCATTGCAGGTATTGATGTTAAGACAGCTAAACAAAATACAATTTTTTTCATGTTTCCTATTCCCTTCGTTATGTGGTAAAATTATAAATATAAACTTTTGCAAAAGGCAAGATGTTTATGCTAGTATTCCTGTATCTGGGGGGGACGGATTGTCACGCAAAAACGATAAAAATCTTGAAAACGAAGCGCCAAAGCCGTCTTTGCGACGTCGTCTGTTTGTATGGTGTTTTAATTTGTGTTTATTGGGCTGTGTTGCGATTGCAGGATATGTCGCGATAATATATCTGCGCATGCCGTCACTGGACGCGATATTACACGAAACGCGCGACGCAGCGGTCGTTTTTTTGGACAAAGACGGTAATGAAATACGCAGTGCGAACCGCATAATGGGCACGCCTGTATCGGTTGAAACCCTGCCCCCACATGTATGGCAGGCAATAGTCGCCATCGAAGACAAACGATTTTTTCAGCATGGTCCCATCGACATGCGTGGGATAACGCGCGCAGTTCTTGGGAACCTGGCATCAGGTCGAATGGCGTCAGGCGGTTCCACCATCACCCAACAAACGGCAAAAAATATATTTTTATCACGCGAAAAAAAGATTTCGCGCAAGGTTCAGGAACTGATTCTGTCATACTGGCTGGAAAATCGCTTTAATAAAAACCAAATCCTGGACCTGTACATGAACCGCGTATCATTGGTGGGCGGCATGCGTGGAATTGATGCCGCGGCGCGCACTATGTTTGGTGTGCCGGCAACAAAATTATCAATTGGGCAATCGGCACAAATTGCCGCCATGCTGAAGGCGCCAACAACGTACAGTCCATTACGCAATCCAGAAAAAAATATCAAACGCGCACGCACAGTATTGACCCAGATGGTACACCAGGGCTATATCACAATAAACCAGGCACGCGCCGCTGCACAATCTTTGCAAGCAGCCACCGGTGTGGGCGATACAAACCTGTATCGATATTGGACAGATTTTGTAATGGATGAATTAAAATCGACCATCGGTATATTTGAATCCGATATGTATGTACATACCACACTGGACATGAAATTACAGGACCAAATTGCCGCTACTTTACCCAGTCGCGTCACACCACACCAAGGCGCCGTTATCGCAATGAACCCAGATGGCGCAATTCGTGCAATGTCGGGTGGCACGGATTATCAACACAGCCAATTCAATCGCGCCACATCCCCCCGTCAACCAGGCAGCGCATTTAAGCCTGTGGTATACTTGGTAGCATTGGAAAACGGATTATTGCCAGACAGCTATGTTAACGATTCCCCGTTTGCAATTGGGGATTACAACCCCAAAAATTATAACGAACGATATTATGGTGATATCACATTGGCAACGGCATTTGCAAAAAGTGTTAATTCTGTCCCCCTGAAATTGACCGAGTTATATGGTATTGATTCTGTGCTGTCCATGGCGGGACGTTTGGGTGTTGGAACAAAACTGCGCCGTGAATATTCGACTGTTCTGGGCGCGTCAGAGATGAGTCTGTTAGATTTAACCAACATTTATGCCGTCATTTGGAATAATGGGCAATCTGTGCGCCCATATTCGATTACCAGAATTACAGATATGACAGGTCGCGTAATTTACGAACGAAATCCATCAGATCCAATTATGATACTGCAACCACACACGGTTGAGTCAATGACGGCGTTATTGGCGGACGTTATCGCACCAGGCGGTACGGGTGGTCGCGCCCGCGCAGATGGCGTATTGGGCGGAAAAACCGGCACCAGCAATGAAAACCGTGACGCATGGTTTGTTGGCGCCACACAGGATTTGATAATTGGTGTCTGGATGGGCAATGATGATTTTTCGCCTATGGATTCTAAGATTACAGGTGGCACAATTCCAGCGGAAATCTTTCGCGAAATAATATCCCGGTAATGCACAGACAAATAAAAATTTAGTTTACAAACAACGGATAACATATGTTACGCAGAATCATTGGTAAATCAAAAAACACCAATATAAAACAAGACGCACAGAATTTGGCTTTGCCAAAATCTTTGTGGAAATTCTATTTCAAATACGCTGTTCCTGGATCTTATGGAACGCTTATTATGTGGGCGATATTCTTTTTTATTGTTTCCATGGATGGTGTTTTCTTTCCAAACTTTCAGAAATGGTTTATTGCGCTGTTTGAAAATCCTGTACCTGCTGATATGACATTTATGGAACATGCATTACCAACAATCGGATTGATAGTGCTGTTGCTGTTGGTTATCGATATCAGTGCGTTATTTCGCGGTGTTTATTATGCTCGCTGGCAACCCATAGTATCAAATCGTATTTGGACGGATCTCAGCGACTATGTGCACCTCCAATCCGTGTCATTTTGGACAGGTCGCATGGCGGGCAAGGTTCACACACAAATTCTTTATGTCACCAAGGGGTTTGATGCCATTGTTGATTTTTGGCGTATCGTTTGTCTGTTCGCAGTAATCGCGGTTAACATGGGGTTGATTTTTTCAATTAACACATATGTTGCAATTATGTTTGGTATCGTATTTGTCTTTCGTGCCGCGTACAGTTGGGCAATGGTGAAACCAATGAACAAATCCTCCAAAGATTACAGCAGTGCCAACAGCGAAGTATCCGGCAAAAGCGTAGACAGCATTTCCAACTTTTCGGTTGTAAAATTATTTGCTGGCGTTTCGCGTGAACGTGCGTACCTTGAGCCGTCGCGTCAAAAAGCGGTCAAAGCACACAAGCATAAATACTATATCCAGCGTTGGTTCTGGGGATTCCCAATGCTTATTTGGGATATATGTTATGGAATAACCTTGTTGTTATGCGTATGGTTATATATGAATAATAAAATAACCGTCGCAGAAATTGTGTTTACAAATTCGGTGTTCTTTACAGTGATGGGAACAATCGGTCAAATTGTAAATCAAATCCCAAACATAACAGATGTGTTGGGGGCGGCGTCACGCGCGTACGAAGAATTGGCTGTTCCCATCGATGTTACGGATGCGCCAAACGCGCCCGAATTACATGTCACCTGTGGTGAAATCGAATTCCGCAATGTATCGTTTAAATATAAACGCAAATGGGTCTTGCGGAACTTTAATCTGAAAATCAAGTGCGGTGAACGTGTGGGGTTGGTTGGTCCGTCGGGCGCTGGGAAAACAACATTGGTGAATTTGTTAATGCGATTCTATGACCCAACGCACGGTGAAATTTTGATTGATGGCCAGAACATCAAAAATGTCACCCAGGATTCCCTGCGCGAATCAATCGCATTCATCCCCCAGGAACCAACAATGTTTAACCGCACACTGCGCGAAAACATCGCATACGGCAAATTGGGGGCGACAGATGCCGAAATTCGTCGCGCATCCAAACGCGCCATGGCGCACGACTTTATCGTGGGCACAGATAAAAAATATGATTCGATGGTTGGTGATCGCGGCATAAAACTGTCTGGTGGCCAACGCCAGCGTGTTGCAATCGCGCGTGCGTTTCTGAAAGACGCCCCGATATTGGTTCTGGACGAAGCGACATCCGCCCTGGATTCTGAAACCGAGGTATGTATTCAAAAATCGTTTGATGAATTGGCGCACGGACGCACCACATTGGCAATTGCGCACCGCCTGTCAACGCTGCGCAACATGGACAGAATTGTCGTACTGAAAGACGGCCATGCGATTGAACAGGGGACGCATGCCACCCTGTTGCGCCGCGGGGGCGAATATGCGCGCCTGTGGAAAATGCAATCTGGCGGATTTATCCAGGAATAAATCCAAACACACAAATAAAAAACCGGCATAACAGCCGGTTTTTTGTCTGCAAATTCCCGAATTAACGAGAATAAAATTCGACGACCAATTCTGGGAACATCTGAACCGGATATGGTACATCTTCGAACGCAGGTACGCGTACAAATGTCGCGGTGAAATTTGCGCTGTCAACAGAAACGTAATCTGCAAAGTTGCGTTCCGCAGATTCCAACGCCAATACAACCAATGGCATCTGTTTTGCTTTTTCACTGACTGTGATAACATCACCAGGTTTTACCTGATATGACGCAATCTTTACACGTTTGCCGTTAACGTTGATGTGACCGTGGCTGATCAGCTGGCGTGAAGAGAATACAGTTGGTGCCAATTTTGCACGATATACAACAGCGTCTAAACGACGTTCCAACAAACCAATCAAGTTTTCTGGTGTGTCGCCCTTCATATTGTCAGCTTCGATATAGTATTTATGGAACTTCTTTTCACCGATATTGCCATAATAGCCCTTTAATGTCTGTTTTGCGCGCATCTGTTTTGCGTAATCAGACGAATTGCCACCACGGGATGTTGGCCCATGCTGGCCAGGTTTATATTTACGTTTGTTAAATGGTGATTTTGCCTGTCCCCACAGGTTGACGCCCAAGGAACGTCCGATTTTCAGCTTGCGCGTGCTGCGCTTTGCGCCTGCTCTTGCCATAGTTTATCCTTTTGTTTTTGGTTTTTTAGGTGCCAGATATTGCACAGAATCCTTATCGCGGGCGGGACCAAAAAGCACCGCCGTTTAATCAGTTCTGATTACCCAGCGGGGCACAGTTTATACGCTTTTTTCCGAAAAATCAAGCTTTTTTATTCTTTATCATTTTTATTCATCTTGAAATGTTATTAAAATATATTATATTTGTTCTGCTATGAAGAATTATATTTTGCCTTTTCGTGATTTGGTTGTATCCCCAGGACTGACTGTGCCGGTGCTGGTCGATAACCATATGTCTGTTAACTGTATAAAAACCGCTGCGAATGCCGGACAGCAGAAATTGGTGCTGGTGCCACAACACAGTTGGGCATATCCGTCCAGCATAGATGATATTTATACAGTCGGTACAATTGGTGACGTTGTCCAGGTGCTAACTATGCCAGATGGGGCCGTTCACCTGTTGGTAAAAACAACCGACGCGGTATCAATAACAGATATTGAGATTAACGACGGAATCTTTACAGGCCAGACAGAACCAATCAAGGTCGCAGACGATATGGATGCCGAACAGACAATTGTTCTGCGCGATATTCTGGCAGATAATATGCAGACGCTGGCCATGTCAACGCGCAAATTCAAGATGGAAAAACTGCGCAATGTAATTGATAACTATCCCCTGCCCGCGCTGATAGATGCGGTGATACAAACGGCAGATATTGATACAGATACAGCTGTAAAGGTTCTGGCAGCAACCAGCTGGGGGCAAAAACTGACCATATTGTTAGAAGCGGTTAAACTGATGATTGAAACCGCAAAGATAGAAGAATCTATTAACAAGCGTATACATCAGCAAATGGAAAATGGCCGACGCGAGGCAATTTTACAAGAAAAAATGCGCGCCCTGCAAAAGGAAATGGGCGAAGATGATGGCGAGGTAGATACCGCGAACATCCGTAAGAAAATCTTAAAATCCGATATGCCCGCAGACGCCAAAGAAAAAGCCATGACAGAATGGAAACGCATGCGTTCTGTGTCACCAATGTCAAACGAAGGCGGATTGTTAAAAACATATCTGGACGAATTGTTGGCGATGCCGTGGGGTAAGTCTGATGCATCAGAAATAGATTTAAAATATGCGCGAACCGTATTAGACAGCGAACATTCCGGCATGGATGCGGTCAAAGAACGTATCTTGGAACATATTGCCGTCATGAAAAAGACAAAATCAAACCAGGGTTCAATTCTGTGCTTTGTCGGGGCGCCGGGTGTTGGAAAGACATCACTGGGCAAATCAATCGCGATGGCGTTGGGGCGTAAATATCAGCGCATTTCACTGGGTGGCATTTCAGATGAATCGCATTTCCGTGGTCACCGCAAGACGTATATTGGCGCACAGACCGGACGAATAATGGATGCACTGAAACGCTGTAAAACAAACAATCCGGTTATTGTGCTGGACGAAATTGATAAAATGGGGCGCGATTGGCGCGGCGATCCGGAATCTGCACTGTTGGAAATATTGGACCCAGAACAGAACAAAACATTCCGCGATCATTATCTGGAAGTGGACTTTGACCTGTCAAACGTGATGTTTATTGCAACAGCTAACAGTCTGAATATGTCAAATGCACTGAAGGACCGAATGGAAATTATTGAAATCCCAGGTTATTCAATGGATGATAAAATCAGAATCGCACGCGAACATTTAATTGGGCGTGCCGCACGTGACACAGGATGGAACGTAGATGATATCGTTATAACAGATGATGCGATACGGCACCTGATTCAGAACTATACATCAGAACAAGGGGTGCGCCAAGCCCAACGTGAACTGACCGCAATTTTACGACGTTCGTTGCTGGAAAATGATTGTGTCGACACCAAGACTGAGTTTACCCCCCAGAAAATTGATGCATTATTGTCATTGCGTAAATCAGCGGGATTTTCGAAAAAAATTGGATTTGGGGTGCGTGCATGATTTTAATTATTAATACATCAGGCAAGGATTTAGAGTTTGTATTAGATGATAAATATAAATCCATCGTGGTGGAAAAACAATCTGTTGCGTTGCCGGTAGAATGCGAAAAATTTATCACCGAATCTGGGGCAACATGGTCAGATATTTCAGCCATTGGTGTTGTCGTTGGACCGGGCAGCTTTACCGGAATACGTCTGGGTATCGCGTACGCAAAGGGATTGGCGATGGGGTTAAAGATACCAGTCGTTGGAATCAGTGCGTTTGACCTGTATCTGGCACAAACACCAGATGCATTCGTAGCTTTGGATTCTGGACGTGGCGACTTTTTCGTCGCAGCAGACGGACTGGCGCCACAAACAATGGTGATCGATCAATTAGAGACAAAACAGATGGAATGGCCACGTACCGTTGGACACAAACCATTTGATTTGCGGCAGGGAGTAAAAATCGTGTGCGATAAAATCGCAAATAATAAAATTGAACCTGTGGCGCCAATGTATTTGCGCCCAAGTTATGCAGAACAAAATAAAAAAGAGGGATAAATATAATGCCAAACTTATTTGAAAGATTGTTTTTATCTAGATATAAATTAAATATACTAAAAACCATTGAGGCATATAGTATAAAACGCGATTCACGCAATTGGACAGAAACACAATACAAAACAAATCGTATATTTAATCGTTCCAGCAATAAATTCTCTGTAATTGGGAATGGAATAAAAATTGAAGCCGATCGTGAATACGAGGAAAAATTAGAAGCATCGCTGATGCCTGCAACATATTTTGTGTTGAGTGTGTATCCGTCAGATGATATTAACAATCCAACACATCGCGAATTTGACACACAGTTCGCGCAAAAGGTTTATAAAAAAATGTTGGAAATATATATGGCAGACAAACATAATGCTAGATAATCTGGCCGATTTACATAAACTGTGCTTTCCTGAAAAACCATGGACAGCAAATGATTTCGCAGACCTGAAAAAATCGGGCTGTGAGATTATTGCCAGTCAAAACGGATTTATCGTATGGCGCGCCGTCGCAGACGAAGCCGAGATTATTACAATTGGTGTTCACCCTAACGCGCGACGCGGTGGAATTGCAGCTGCGATGTTGGGAATCATGGAAAATGAACTGCGCAAAAACGGAATCAAGTCTGTTTTTTTAGAGGTCGCAGATAATAACACCCCTGCGCGTATGCTGTATGAAATGAATGGGTATAAAAAAATTGGGGTGCGCCCCAAATATTATGATGGCATTGACGCCATAATGATGAAAAAAGAACTATAAAGCGTTTATAAAATCCAGTACACGCCCGTCAAAAATAACATCACGTGGACGCAACGGTGATGCGATATGCATATCAGATGCGCGCCGCGTGCGCGACAGCGCAACATATACCTGGCCGTGCGCAAATGCACCACGCGAAATATCGACCACAACCGCATCCAGCGTTTTTCCCTGGGCACGGTGTATCGTCATTGCATAACCAAGACTTAATGGAAATTGCTTATAAGCGCCGACTTCGTTTTCAACCAGACGATCGTTTTCATCGCGCGAATATTCTATTTTTTCCCATTTATCAGGCTTAACAGACACCAGGTCGCGCGAATCTGACAATAACTGAACGACAATTTCACGCGCGGACAAATTACGAACCAAACCCATCGATCCATTGTGCCATTTGTCACCATTTTTAACAAAGACAACCAGTGCACCAACCTTTAATTCCAGTGCCAGGGGCGCGGGGACATCGCGTTCAGAAAAATTACCAGATAAAACACCATTATATACAACCGATGTTTCATTTATTTGCGCCAAACGCGTTGCATTTATACGTTCGGCGACCGCACGAAACGGTGTTATTAGCACCGCATTATCACGACGCGTGTCATCTGCAATTTTACATGCGTTAAAAAATTCTAGACTGGTCGTATTGTTGTTACGCAACTGAACCAGATTTTCCAATAATGGCAAATCATTTTGACGATAAACAAAATCAAAATTGTATTTTATAAAGTTTGCGCGTTTGTATACATTGCTGTCAAAAAAGTACGCATTCGGGTGACCGTATTCAGATTCATAGTACTGGGTCGCTTCGCGTGTTATCACAGGGGGCAACTGGAACAGGTCGCCGATGGCCACGATTTGAATTCCACCAAATGGTTCGTTGTTATGACGCGCCATACGCGCCAATATATCAATCGCGTCCAACAAATCTGGGGCAACCATTGATATTTCATCAACAATCAAGACATCCGTTGCTGCCAGAATATTGCGTGGCTTGGCCTTTAGCTTTAAAAATTCTGGCATAATAAAATCGCGTGGCTGAATCTGAAATAATGAGTGAATTGTTTGACCACCAACATTTAATGCAGATACCGCCGTGGGACACGCACAGACAATACGCTTTTTCGATGCACTTTTCAGATAGTTTACAAATGTTGATTTTCCGGTTCCGGCCGGCCCCAATATCAACAGATTAGAATTCGTGTGCTCAATCGCATCAAATGCAGAAATCTGTGTCGCGTTCAAGATTGGTTTTACGTTTTCAAACATGATTTATTTTATAGAGTTTAGAACACAAGAATTGTTTGAACTGAAATTGCTGTTACTGTTAAAAGGCCAACCAAATTGGCATGCGATTTGATTGGCATTATGTGTGTACGATGTAAAATCTTGCATCATCAGAATTTAACCTGGGGGGCGATGCGTTCGGCATCATCAATTTCAAACATTTTTTCAGGCAATATACCAAACATACGTGCAACTATGCTGGATGGGAACTGTTCTATCTGGGTGTTTAATGCCATGACAACTGTGTTGTAAAATTGACGCGATGCCTGGATTTTTGTTTCTGTATCTGTCAGTTCGCGCTGTAATTCCAAAAAGTTTTGATTTGCCTTTAAATCAGGATAGCTTTCTGCAACCGCAAACAGGCTTTTTAATGTTTGGGTTAATTTATTTTGCGCATCGGCCGATGCAGGGCCGTTGGCAGCCATGGCTGCATTGCGGGCCGCCGTCACAGCAGACAATGTTTCAGATTCATGCTTGGCCGCGCCACGAACGGTTTCAACCAAGTTTGGTATCAAGTCATATCGACGCTTTAACTGGGTGTCAACTGTGGCCCAGGCTTCGCGTGCCTGGTTCCGGCGCGCAACCAGGCCGTTGTAAACGGCGATAACATATAATAATAAAACTGCGATAACTGCGATTGTGGTCCACATAACTTTTCTCCTTAGGTTAATATGTGTATTTTACATTTGATTTAATAAAATTGCAACATCGTCTGTCACGGGAACATGATTCAAAATGATATCGGGATTATACTGCGTACGAAACCAGGTACGCTGGCGCTTGGCATACTGGTTCGTGCGTGTTATCCAATTTTTTATACATTCCGCTTCGGATATTTCACCGCGAATGAATTTACATAGCTGAACGGCGCCAATGGCACGATTTTCGTCCCAGTCTGAATCAATTATACGCTGGGCCTCTTGCAGGGCGCCGGCGGACAACATTAATGGAATGCGCGCTGCAATACGTTCCCGCAACACATCAGAATCAGGGCACACCAGAATGCGCTTTGCATTTGGAACAAGCGCCCCAGAACGCGCCATATTCTGGAATTCTGTGATATGGTGGCCGGTTTGCAAATAAACCTCGACTGCGCGGGCAATGCGCTGGGGGTCTGTGGCGACAAAATCGTCTGGCAACATACTGCGTGCGGCCGCAATATCGTTGGCCACCAATTGACGGGCACGCAAACGATTTTCATCAGATATGTCCGGCATTGGTGACAGACCATTTATTAATGCATTTATATAATATCCTGTGCCACCAACAAAAATTACTGGGCGCCCTGCCCTGATGGCGGATTCGTATTCTTGGCGCGCCAGGGCCAAGTACTGTGCAACAGATATTTGCTGGGACAATGGCAATATGGAAAACAATCGATACGGCACGCCATCAATTTCTGTAAATGTATTGCGGCCAACAAATGGACTGGCCGAAATGGATTCAATGCCGCGATATATTTGAACACTGTCACAATTTATGATAACACCATTTATACGAGACGCCAAAGCATGGGCAAAATCTGATTTGCCCGATGCAGTTGGACCTGTTATTATATACGATTGCGGTGTCATTGTGGGTAAATTATAGTAAACATATCATAAATGTAAATAAAATATTGTGTTTTATTTTAACAGGCGCTATTATTGGCGCGTCCAATTAATCTGAATGTATAACAAGGAAAGGAATTTAAGAATGTCAAAATTAAAAGTTGCAATTAATGGTTTTGGGCGCATAGGGCGCTTGGTATTGCGCGCGGCGTTGGAATCGGGACGTGACGATATTGAATTTGTTGCTGTTAACGATTTGGCGCCAGCAGAACAAAATGCATACCTGTTGAAATATGATTCTGTGCATGGAAACCTGCCGATGGATGTCAAGCTGGATGGCGAATATATTCTGGTCGGGGGACAAAAAATAAAATGTATCGCAGAACGCGACCCAGCAAAGTTACCATGGGGCGAACTGGGGATAGATGTTGTAATGGAATGCACCGGTATATTTACAGCCGCAGATAAAGCACGCGTACATATTGACGCAGGTGCAAAACGAGTATTGGTATCCGCGCCATCTGCCGGGGCAGACAAAACGATCGTTTTTGGTGTTAACCAAGATATGCTGACGTCTGATGATATTATTGTGTCAAATGCATCATGCACAACAAATTGCTTGGCGCCAGTGGCCAAAGTATTAAATGATAAATTCGGCATTGTTTCTGGGTGGATGACAACTGTGCATGCATATACAGGCGATCAACAATTACTGGACAAAAATCACAAGGATTTTCGTCGCGCACGTGCAGCAAATTTATCTATGATTCCAACCAGCACAGGTGCAGCCAAGGCAATTGGATTGGTTTTGCCTGAACTGGCCGGAAAATTAGATGGCATGGCAATTCGCGTTCCAACGCCGGATGTATCTGTTGTGGAACTGGTGGTAAACCTGGAACGTGACGCGACTGTTGACGCAATAAATAAAGCAATGCGGGACGCAGAATCAAAAACGTTTGGTTATAACGACCTGCCATTGGTGTCCATTGATTTTACACACGATGCACACAGTTCAATATTTGACGCAGGCCAGACCAAAGTTTTGGGCGACAGATTGGTTCATGTGACAGCGTGGTACGATAACGAATGGGGATTTTCAAACCGGATGTGCGATACAGCGGTCGCAATGGGCAAACTGATTAAATAAAACAGTCCCCCGCATGGGGGATTTTTTTATATCTAGATTTTTTTGTTGCCGAATATAGGCATTTTTTTCTAGCATTGTATTGATGGAATTTTGTAAGGAGAAGAAATGTTAAAGAAATCCGTGATTTTTGCGGCATTGATGGCAGTATTATCGTATGGTGCATTTGCGGTTGTGCCAGTTGTTCGTGGTGGCACAATGAAAATAACGCCAGCCGAACATCAATCTTCTTCGTCAACACAATCGAACAGAAAATCTGTCACTTCCATCGGACTTAAGGGCAATGGAATTAATAAGTTGCATTCTAATCGTGTGCAAACGCTTTTGCCCAGCACTGCGCCATCAAACAAGCAAGAAGAACTGATGGAGACTGTCTATGCTGAAATACAACGCGTACAAGAATTAGTAAATGAACAGCTGGCTGAGACTCAAAAAGAAATTGATCGTCTGCACAATGAAATTGAGGAAAAAGATAAAAAAATCGCACAACTGGAAAAATCAATCGACGATTACGAAGAAGTAAAGGCAACCGTAAACAATATGCCAGCAGCTATCAAAAATGAAATTGAACGCCACGGATTTGTTTCAGTAGATACAGTAAAATCAGAAATAAATATTGCAAAAACAGCAGCAGTAAAAGATGCAAAAGAGGCAGCACTGTTGGCTGTAGATGGGATGGGGTTTGCGACAACAGCGGCCGTTCAAGAACAAATAAAAACTGCAAAAGCAGATGTAGCGGCTGAACGTAATGCCGCCTTGAAAAATTACGCAAGGGCGACGGACGTTACAGATGCATATTCTGCAGCAATAGAAGAAGCAAAACAACATGTTGCAAATGCGAACTTTGCAACCAAAATGGACCTAGAAAATCTGGAATTGGGCGTGGATTCTGCAACTGTTGCAAATATTGTTGACACAAAATTAATCGACAAAAAGGTTATTAGCGAAGATTCTTTGGAAAACGCGGTTGTGTTTCAGACACTGAGAAATAGAGTCAATGGCATTGAAGACTCTTATGCAAGGGCGAGCCAAGTGAACAGTGAAATACAAATATTGCAAAAAAATATAAATGAAAATAATGCCAAGATTGTTGCAATGGACGGTAAATTCGTAAAGCCGGATGCATTGGTAAACTTGGCGACGAATGCCTCTGTACAAGAACTGATCGATGCAGAAACAGCTGCACGCGAAGATGCTGTTAACGCATTGGATAGCGTATTTGTGAAGGTTAATGATGGAACTTTGACAGGACTGGTTGACAGACTTACTAATATTGAAAAGGCAGAGTATGTAACAATGGGTTCGCTGGACAGAAACTGGTTCGGCAATATGTTAAGTAATTCCGAACAGATCTTGCAGCTGACTACATCTATTAATAGCGCAGATCATATCGAAGGCTTGATACAGGATAAGTTCGTAAGACCAGGTGCTTTGGGCGATTATGTTAAAACAACAGAACTGGCAACCAACACTGTTATTACAGGGCTGAGTGGCAGACTGGATAATATTGAAGATGCAGAGTATGTAACTGCAGGTTCGCTGGATAGAAACTGGTTTGGTACTATGTTAAGTAATTCTGAACAGATCTTGCAGCTGACCACATCTATTAATAGCGCAGATCATATCGAAGGCTTGATACAGGATAAGTTTGTAAGACCAGGTGCTTTGGGCGATTATGTTAAAACAACTGAACTGGCAACTAACACTGTTATTACAGGGCTGAGTGGCAGACTGGATAATATCGAAGATGCGGAATATGTAACTGCGGGTTCTTTGGATAGAAACTGGTTCGGTACTATGTTAAGCGATGCGGACAAGTTTATAGAACTGACCACATCTATTAATAGCGCAGATCATATCGAAGGCTTGATACAGGATAAGTTCGTAAGACCAGGTGCTTTGGGCGATTATGTTAAAACAACAGAACTGGCAACTAACACTGTTATTACAGGGCTGAGTGGCAGACTGGATGATATCGAAGATGCAGAATATGTAACAATGGGTTCGCTGGATAGAAACTGGTTCGGCAATATGTTAAGTAATTCCGAACAGATCTTGCAGCTGACCACATCTATTAACAGTGCAGATCATATCGAAGGCTTGATACAGGACAAGTTCGTAAGACCAGGTGCTTTGGGCGATTATGTTAAAACAACAGAACTGGCAACTAACACTGTTATTACAGGTCTGAGTGGCAGACTGGATGACATCGAAGATGCAGAGTATGTAACAATGGGTTCGCTGGATAGAAACTGGTTCGGCAATATGTTAAGTGATGCGGACAAGTTTATAGAACTGACCACATCTATTAATAGCGCGGATCATATCGAAGGCTTGATACAGGATAAGTTCGTAAGACCAGGCGCTTTGGATAACTATGTACTGATTGATGAGATCGGCACACATGCAGGCACAATCGGAACAGAATTGTTAAAGAACGACAACTTCAAAAACACATTCGTTGTTAATGATGGAACTTTGACAGGACTGGTTGACAGACTTACTAATATTGAAAAGGCAGAGTATGTAACAATGGGTTCGCTGGATAGAAACTGGTTCGGCAATATGTTAAGTAATTCCGAACAGATCTTGCAGCTGACCACATCTATTAATAGCGCAGATCATATCGAAGGCTTGATACAGGATAAGTTCGTAAGACCAGGTGCTTTGGGCGATTATGTTAAAACAACAGAACTGGCAACTAACACTGTTATTACAGGGCTGAGTGGTAGACTGGATGATATCGAAGATGCAGAATATGTAACAATGGGTTCGCTGGACAGAAACTGGTTCGGCAATATGTTAAGTAATTCCGAACAGATCTTGCAGCTGACCACATCTATTAACAGTGCAGATCATATCGAAGGCTTGATACAGGATAAGTTCGTAAGACCAGGTGCTTTGGGCGATTATGTTAAAACAACAGAACTGGCAACTAACACTGTTATTACAGGTCTGAGTGGCAGACTGGATAATATCGAAGATGCGGAATATGTAACAATGGGTTCGCTGGATAGAAACTGGTTCGGCAATATGTTAAGTAATTCTGAACAGATCTTGCAGCTGACCACATCTATTAATAGCGCAGATCATATCGAAGGCTTGATACAGGATAAGTTCGTAAGACCAGGTGCTTTGGCAAACTTGGCGACGAATGCATCAGTACAAGAACTGATCAATGCGGAAACAGCTGCACGCGAGGATGCTGTTAGCGCATTGGATAGCGTATTTGTGAAGCCGGCAGTATTAGACCAATATATGAAAACGTCCAGCTTTGCGAATAACTTTATGACATTTGTGGAAAACAGTTCGACGGATATTGCAGCCCGATTTAATGGCGCGATTGTAACACCGGACATGTTTGGAAGTGTGCTGAAAACAAAGTTAGCATCTGATCCAAACTTTACGACGCTTTCAGCCAAGGTGACAAGTAATACCAATAATATAACCTTGAATACGAACAACATATCTGCGAACGCGACCCTGATTGGAGATCATGAAGACAGGATTAATTCAGCAGAGTCAGATGTTGAAAGTATGAACACAACGTTGGGCAGTGTTGTAACACGAGTAAACGCCACGACAAAGTGCAATGTCGCGCCGACGTGTTACAATGATGATATAATAATAGAAGGCGAGTTCCCAAATCTGCCGTTAACAACAGACGAATAGACACCCCGCCGATTGGCGGGTTTTTTATGTGCAATTATAAGACTTTTATCTTTTGATGGTTGCTTTTTTCTGTAATATTGTTATCCTGGTGATTGTGAAAAAGGATTTTTATGTCAGCTAAGGCAAAACGCCTGATAAAAAAAATTATTAGTTATTCAGGTATTTTCTTTTTTATTTTAGCCGCGGGGATGCTGTGGTGGCAGTTGCGTAATTATAGTCTGGGGGATATCGCACATGCGTTATTAGACATACCGTTTGTCAATCTGGTGGCGGCATGTGTTGCATGCATGCTGGGGTATCTGGCACTATCTTTATACGACTTTTTGGCATTGAACTATGTCGGTGGCAAGGTTTCATGGTGGAAATGGATGCTGGCGGGGATGCTGGGGTTCGCAATCAGCAATAACGCAGGACACGCCGTTGTCAGCGGTGGCGCAATTCGGTACAGACTGTATACCAGATGGCGTATCCGGGGTGGTGACATTTTAAAAATGCTGACAATTTCAGGTTTTACATACTTTTTGGGCGCCGCGGCAATTGTAATTATTAGCTATTTCTTGGTACCACACGAATTGTTTAGTAATTCTATTGGCGCAAATGTCGGGATAAATATGCTGTTTATATTTTGCCTGGTGACGATGTTGGTGTATTTTGCAACCGCTATGTTTTTTCACAAGAAAAGTATAAAAATAGGGCAAATAAAATTCCAAATACCATCAGTAAAAATGGCTTTTACACAGACGATACTGGGTATAACCGACAGTGTTTTGGCTGGTCTGGTGCTGTATTGTTGTCTAATACCATTTGTAGATATACCGTTTATTGTATTTATCGGACTGTTCGCAATCGCACAATCAACGGGTGTTTTCAGCCAGGTGCCGGGCGGAATCGGTGTTTTTGAGACAGTGTTCTTGGTTGCCCTGCCTGATACTGTGGATAAAGCAAGTATTTTCGGGGCATTGATGGCATATCGCATAATCTATTATGTTTTGCCATTAATTGGTATGGGCAGTTTGTTCTTTATTTACGAAAGATGGCTGCGGTCGCGCATGAAAAAATGGCTAAATGAAGCAAAAGAAAAAATTCCTGCCAAAATCAAAAGCATAAAATCAGAAATAAAAATTAGAAAATAAATACCTTGCCAAGCTATATATCGCCATGTTAGAATATGCCAAGTGTATGACATGGGAATATAATAAGTGTTTGTATTGTCACTGTTTTCAACAATTCGAATGGCGCTGATGGTTATCGTGGCGCAATCCCTTGGCATGGGCTGGGACGCCCCACGGGGACGGGTTGTCGCCATTGCATACAACGCCAAAACAAAAGGATTACAAAATGTCAAAAAAAATATATGTGGATGCAGTCCACCCGGAGGAAACGCGTGTTGTTGTTGTTGATCCAGCAACAAATCGCGTGTCAGACTTTGACGTTGAAACAACAACTAAACCACAGATAAAGGGTAATATATACCTGGCAAAGGTTATTCGGGTTGAACCATCGTTACAGGCTGCGTTCGTAGATTATGGAACAGGTAAAAATGGATTTTTGCCGTTTTCTGAAATTCATCCGGACTATTATCAGGTGACGCCAGAACAGAAAAAGAAACTGTTGGAATTGGCGCATGCAAATATCGTTGATGATGACGATGATCCAAATGACGAAGAAGACGAAGTCGCAGAATATGACGATCACAGCGCCGGCGAAGATAATAAAGAATTTGCAAAACGTGCACGTGAATTCAAGATTCAAGACGTTATCAAACCAAAACAGATTTTATTGGTCCAGGGTGTAAAAGAAGAACGCGGACAAAAGGGCGCATCAATGACGACGTACCTGTCGTTGGCGGGACGTTTTGCGGTTTTGATGCCAAATTCACGCAAAAGAAACAGCTATGGTATTTCCAAGAAAATTTCTGACAAGGCGGAACGCGCACGTCTGCGCGAGGTTTTGCATGGCCTGAAAATCCCAAAGGGTATGACCGTCGTTTTGCGCACAGCAGCAATGGGGGCCACGCCGGCGGATATTGCAGCGGACTATGATTACCTGGTGAATTTATGGAATGAAATCAGAAAAAATACTTTGGCGTCTGTTGCACCGGTCACCATTCACACAGAAGATTCTTTGCTGCGCCGTGTTGTTCGTGATTTCTTGAGCGATAAAGATGATGTTCTGATTATCCAGGGCGAAGAAGCATACGATGCAGCAAAACAATATTTTGTGCAAATGTATGGCAAGGCACCACGCAAACAGCTGGTCCATTACAAGGATGCGGGCGTGCCATTAATGGTCAAAGCCGGGGTTGAAAAACAACTGGAAGGGCTGCACGGGCCATACGTTTCGTTGCCATCGGGTGGTTCGCTGGTTATCAATCAGACAGAGGCAATGGTGACGATTGACGTAAACTCGTCCAGGGCGATTAAAGAAAAAGATATCGAACAAACAGCGCTGAACACGAATTTGGAAGCGGCCGAAGAAATCGCATTACAATTGCGCCTGCGCGATTTGGCGGGGATTGTCGCAGTTGACTTTATCGATATGGAAGAAGAAAAAAACAACCGCAAACTGGAACTGAAAATGCGCGAGGTTATGAAACGTGATCGCGCGCGCACACAGGTTGCCAAGATTAATAATTTTGGTGTACTGATGTTATCGCGCCAACGTTTACGCAGCAGCTTTATGGAATCTTCGTATGTTCCATGTCCGCACTGTATGGGCGCAGGTGTTGTGCCATCAATACAGACCGCTGCGGTTATTCTGTTCCGGCATTTGCAAGAAAAATTGTTGGCAAAGGCCGCACAGAAAATCATCATGACCGTACCAACGGATGTTGCAGTGTATCTGCTGAATCATAAACGCGCAGAATTGGCTGAAATGGAATCAAAGTTCGAAACAGAAATTGTTATCGTTGGCGATGACAGTTTGATGAATATAGATCAGTATTCTATTCAACGTGTTGCGCCCGAACAAAATAAAACAGAAGATTTGTTGAATGCGTATGCACCATCAACAGATGTAAAGCGTAAAAACGCACAACATGTTGACGCAAAAAAGACGACTGTGAATGCACAACGGCGCAAGCGCAAGAAAGCGCAAAAGAAAAAAACATTCTGGCAAAAGTTGGTCAGCTAAAAAAATCCCGCGCACGCGGGATTTTTTACATAAAGTTCATTGGATTTACATCAATTTTAACACGAATGTTTGCAGGCTGTTTCACTTTGCCCAACCAACGCGACACAACAGGCTGCAATGCGGCATTCTGGGGACCGGCAATCAAAAAACGCATGCGGTACCAATTGCGAATCTGGTATATTTGCGCAGCAATCGGTCCCATTATTTTGGCGCCAGTTAATGCAGGTGCAGCCGCCGACAAATCAGAACAATATTTTTGAAGGGTGGATTCGCGTTCACCTTCGACAATAACGGCGATTAATTGACCATATGGGGGCATGTGCGCAGCACGACGTCCAGCCATGTCAGACGCCATGAAATCATCACGATTCCCGGCACATATTGCCGATATAACAGGATGTTCCGGCTGGTACGTCTGTAATAAAACATGTCCAGGCGCAGAACCACGACCGGCACGGCCAGCGACCTGGAACAGCTGTTGAAATGTATGTTCCGCCGCCCTGAAATCTGTCCCAAACAGTCCCATGTCGGCATCAACAACACCAACCAATGTCAGGTTTGGAAAATGATGGCCCTTGGCCAATATTTGTGTACCAATAACGATATCTATTTCCCCGGTTTCCATTTTGTGAACCAAACGTTCTAATGCCTGGCGCGATGTTATAATGTCACTGGACACCAGGGCTGTGCGTGCACTGGGGAAACGCGCGGCCACTTCTTCTTGAATTTTTTCAAGCCCGACGCCACGCATAGATACATCAGAACCACAATCAGGACAAACCTGGGCCAGAGGTGCCGTTCGACCACACATATGACACAACAATTTTCCAATACGTTTATGATATGTCATGCCAACACTGCATTCAGAACAGGTCGCCGTCCAACCACATTTTTTACATTGGACAATTGGGGCAAATCCGCGACGATTTATAAACAACATTGCCTGATGTCCCGTGGCAAGTGTTTCTGATATCGCGTCACACAATGGGACAGATAAAAATCCAGTCTGTTCAGCATCGTTAATTTTATATGTCGTTGGACGATTTTCGCGTAAATCAATTGTCTTGACATCTGGCAATTGTGCACCCCCAAATCGCGACGACAAACGCAAACGCGTATATTTACCCAGGTTTACATTTTCAATTGTTTCTGCGGCGGGGGTCGCACTGGCCAATACAACAGGGATACCCGCGATTTTAGCGCGCAATATCGCCATGTCGCGCGCATGATAATTTCCCATATCTTCCTGTTTGTATGATGTGTCATGTTCTTCGTCAATAACGATTAAACCCAAATCTTGCCATGGCAGGAATAATGCACTGCGTGTACCGACGACTATTTTTATCTTTTGTGTTAAAACGCCCCGCCATATTTCACGACGACGCGCAGCGGTTAAATTACTGTGCCATATGGTGGGGGGGGCGCCAAATCTGGATTCAAAACGTGACATAAACTGGGCCGTCAAGGCAATTTCAGGCATCATTAATAATACAGATTTTCCATTCTGATATGCACGCCAGGCAGAATCAAAATATACCTGGGTTTTGCCACTGCCGGTTATGCCGTCTAGTAAATAAACCGAAAAGCCGCCGTTATTAATGGCCGCACCAATTTTATCCGCGGCGGTCTGTTGTTCCGAATTCAGTACAACATGTCCAGAATCACGGTACAACAACGGTTCAAATTGCCGCATTTTTTGCTGTTCACCCGCGGGAAATAACAGGCCCTGCTTTATCATTGTTCGAATAACCGCAGATGAAACACGTGAAATGTTCTGGATATCAGATACGGTCATAGGTTCGTTATCGTTCGATGAAAATGCGTCCATTACCGACATGCGGTTTTGCGTCATGCGGGCATCATTTGCAAAATCAAACGAAAACAGCGGTTCCATGCGTGGTGGCGAAAATGCATCAGGAATATTAATAATCAAACGCAGGACCATCCCAAGCGGAATCAATGTCCAATCAGACATACGCTTTATCCATTGCAGGTCTGTAATGGGCAGCCGCGCATCATGGACAATCGATACATCACGAATTTTTTCAGCGGGTAAATTACTGTCCCCCACCCCCCAGACAACGCCAATGCACAAACGGTTCATAACACGAACAGACACGAATGTCCCAATATCTGCCGGCGTGGTCAGACGATAATCATAACCAGCGTTCGGAATGTTTGATATCAAGATTTTAACAACTGTGCCAGATTTAAACATACATATAAAATACTTGTTTTTTTCTTTTTTTTCAATACCATTTGTAGCATAAATTTCATGGGGGTACAGATAAATATGTGGCGTTTGTATTTTGAGATTTGTGATTTCTTGGCCGGTTTTATACCATACAGAAGGTTGCGCGAAAAAATTCGTTGTAATGAACTGTATGATTATCGCAAAAAATTTAATGCACTGAAACATGCCCTGCCCCGCGACGAATTTAAGCATATCCGCGTTATCAAGGGGGGATGGAATATCGGATTCATTGTCAACAATAAATACGTTTGCAAAATTCGAAAATACTATGACAAACAGATACCTGTTGATAAAATCATGCGCGAAAAACGTATAACAGACGCGTTTGGACCAATTGTACCGTTGCGCATACCACGGATAGATATTATTAAATCACGTGGTTTTACGTTCTATAAGTATGATTTTATCCCCGGGAAAAATTTAAACCGTATGTCGTTGCGAACAATCACAGAAAATGGATGGCGATGGGGCAAACAACTGGCTATGTTTATTGATGCAATGCATAACGCAGACCCTGCTGAGATTGCTGATTTGAAAAATGGCGATGGTGACGGTTGGAATCATAATGATATTTGTAATAATATAATCGTAGACAAAAAAACAATGGATATTGTCGGATTGATTGATTGGGAATATTCAGGATGGGGTACATTGGAAACAGAATTCCATAACTGCACAGCATTTTCAAAAAAAATGCACAAATCTGGAATTGGAACAGCGATACAACTGGAATATCACGTTATTCAAAAGAAAAAGACAAAAAAATAGCACCAAACCTGTTGACAATTTGTTTTTTTGGACTATATTCTTCGTATTGAAAATAGGAGATAGTTATGTCACATAACAACAGAAAAGACAGCAACGGACAAACACTGGCAGACAGATTGACAGCGGAATACAGTGTGTGGATATCCGAAGAAATATACAAAAAATATGGCATTGGGAAAAATCAGGCATTGACAGACAATATGGGAAGAGTACGCCCCCTTAGAGACCAACAGATGCTATGGCGCGTTTGTTTTGCGTGGTCCAACGAAATGGAACAGTTTATAATAGAAAAAACAAAAACATACATTCGCCTGTTAGATAACGGGGATTCAAATATGACAAATCTGCGTTTCCTGAGAGCCCTGACAAATAGAATGGCAGTATATTTATCTGGATGGGCTGTAAATGCGCCGCATCGTACATTTTCAGATGCGACAAAAATATTTACAGATGCATTGTACGATAATAGCTCTTATGTTCGTGGGGTAGAATTACGCCAGGCAGCCAAACAGGTTATCAAAGAGCAACGCTCAAAGAACTTTGTTACCAACCAAAGAAAACGAGAAAAGATTGCTGCCAAGAAAAAAAATCGCGATATAAGCAGACAGGTTCATGTAATATTTATAGAAGTGTCAAAATATCGTTCCAGATAAAGAAAAATCCCCGTTTGGGGGATTTTTTATGATATTTTTTCAACACGTCGAATGCGACGTTCGACTGCATCAAAAGGACTTTCCAAGAATGTCTGGGCACAGAGAAATGCCACCTCGATATCAATGTCATCGGCCGCCAATGCCAAAACATTTGTGTCGTCATGAAAACGATCATCACGCGCCTGGGTTGGGGTATCACAACGGGATGCGCGTATGTGACGATAGCGATTTGCCGCAATCATAACCCCCGCACCAGTCCCGCAAATTATTATACCGCGCGAATCTGGTAAATCCATCATGGCATCTGCTAATGTGGCGGCAACATCCGGGTAATCAACCGCCGAATTAGGGTTATCCGTTCCCAGATTCACAACGTTATAACCCGCTGCGGATAACATTTCAATTAAATACAATTTCAAACCGACCCCACGATGATCGGCAGCAATAAATACTTTGGATACTGTTTTATTCATTTTTCCTTGTCCTTGCGCTTTTGTAATTTACATTCTAAACCTGTGTTTCCTGTTATATTTAATGTACGGTATGACAATGTACCGACCATTCTTGCGGCGCTGAACACATTCGCGGTATTCACAGTTGCGGGGCCATCCAGCTCGCCGTGTAAAAACAAAACAGGCGTTTTAACTTCGCCAACAACGCGTCCGCCACGTCCGATAACGACCGTTTCTGCGGTTATATTACCAATAACTTCGCCATGAATCTGAACGTTGTGATCAGTTTTGATGTCGCCTGTTAATTTGCAGCCCGCGCCAATAACGGTCGGCGATTGCTTTTCAGTAGAATTAGTAAATGCCAGCATATCTATTCATCCTTTACAAATTTCGTTGGATCAAATGGGGTACCCTTGTACCGAATTTCATAATGTAAATGCGGACCAGTAGAACGACCAGAAGACCCAGCCAAACCAATAACAGTCCCAGGGCGAACCCAATCGCCACGACTGACCAAAATCTGAGATAAATGTGCATATAATGTCGTGAATCCAAGGCCATGATCAATTTCAACCGTCGTTCCATAGCCAACACGTTCACCCGCGGATACAACACGACCAGGTGCAACCGCCATCAATTCTGTGCCGATTTTTCCTGAAAAATCAATCCCACGATGTTTCTTGGGTTTGCCGGTAAATGGATCTTTGCGCGTTCCATAATGTGATGTAATGCGTGAATTTACAGGTTTGCCCAACGGCAATATTTCATTTAAACGACGCAATCCATTCCAACGTTCCAAACCATCGGCCAATTTCTGATACTTTGCATCCAGCTCTTTGTCAAATTCAATCGGCGTAAATGCAGACCCAACCAACGGATTGTTATATTTGTTCGCACTGTGCAACAGCGATGTCTGATTCAACCCCAGTGATGCCAATGTTCCATTTATGCGCTTTATATTCTTTTGCAATTCATCGGTATTTTCTTTCGTCAATGCAGACACGGTATCAACGATAATATTGTCTGCATCTACAATCTGGGCCATAATTTCTGCTATTTGTGAATTGCGACGCTTTAATTCTTCGTTTTCAGCGCGAGTCAATTCATACTCAGCAGACAGCTCTGACAACTTGGTATATTCTGGTGTAAAATCTTCGTCACGCAACATTTCAACAATGCGAGTGCGCAGGAAGTCCAGTTCGCCCCATGTCTTGATACGCGTATTCATTAATTTTTCGCGTTCAGCATCGTCAAGTTTTTTTGTGTTTAACACCTTGTCATCAATGACGTTTAATTCGCGGACCAAATCATTGTACTTGGTCAAATATGTCTGCAAATCGGACATGTGGCGAGTGTGGGTGGCACGTGCCTGTTCCAATTGTTCTGTACGCTTTTGCAACAGGGGACGATGATAAACAAATACGTATGTTGACCACGAAGCCCACAGAACCAATCCAACCTTGCCACAAAAACGGGTGAAACGCCAAAAACTGCTTTGCCCATACGTGTATACATTGCCGCGAGGCGTATCCATCACAGTAAACTCACGTGGCGGAAATATACGAACTATCACGCGCCATATGGCACGAAACGGCGATGTAATAAACGCCCACAGGGATGTAAAATATCGCGCTATAAAATTTATCATTTGTGTGACAGTTTAGTCAAAGTATCCGCAATAGTCAAGCCATCGCGCAAAATAGGTTCATAATTCATAGAGCAGCCGCGATGTATAATGGATATCCCACGCGACCCCAGGCGCCCAGATAACAAAACACGTTCTGCTGTGTCACGCGCCCCGAATAATGGAAACATCGTTATATCGCCTAATTTCTTGGCCATTTCTGCAATAACAATCCCCGCGGTCGCAGCATCTGTAATAATGCAAAAAGTTCCCATCGGACGCACACGGGAAATACAACGCGCCACCCATTCAGGCAAATCAGCATTGTGATGCGCGTTATGCTTCGCGGGCGTGCCACTGAAATAAGGCGGATTTGTTATAACCAGATCAAATGTTTTATTTGTGCGCCATGTGGCGATATCTGCGTTCAACAGTTCGATGTTCGCGCAGTTTAGATCTGCGTTATCGCGACATGCGGTTAACATGTCATCCGATACATCAATTCCGGTTATATCCATATCTGGATTATTTGCCAACAGGCACAGCGATACACCACCGGTACCAATACCAACATCCAGTACAGTTTTAGCACCATGTGGTGCAAAAGCCGCCAGCCACACAGCGTCTGACGTTGGGTTATAATGACCGCGATACATTTTAACGCGACCACCCATCAAGGTAAAAATTTCTTGTTTTATGCTCATCTGTATTTATAATAAAGCAACAAAAACAAAAGGCAAGTGTATGTTGAACGAGTTTATTGTGGTGGAAAGTGCAGTAAGTGCTTTTAATAATGCAGCATTGTGGGCGCCAGCATTTTTGTGGTGGACGGGGCTGGCATTGCCACTGTTTATCATTACATTTTGGTGCAGCGATATAATTCTGAAACGCATTGGATGGACCAGCGACAATATACTGAATAAATCTTCACTGTGGATTGCAGGTTTGACATGTGTTTGGATTGTTCTGTTTGGTGGGAATTACGCGGTGTTGCGTGATACTTTATCCGTATTACCGTTAATGGTTGCAATGATTGTGTTTTTAACAACTTTGTTTATTTCATCGCATTTACGCGATATGCCATTACCAAAAATGAACTGGCGGCGATGGGTGGCTGTGATTTTCATACTGATGGCGGTTGGGATGTCTGATACGCATGCATGGTGGGGACCAATATTACAGATTGGCGCGTTTGTGGCAGGCTGCGTACTGGGACGTATTGCCAAGGGTAAAATGAGACCCGCAGGTGGAATAATTTTAATTATGATGATGGTTGCGATTGCGATGCTGATGCAACCGGAATTCTTTAGATTTGGACAACTGGGGCATCTGACAACGCTGCACCTGATGGCGGTATTGGGGCTGGGGTGTGCATGTATGGCCACAGTCGCAATTCAAAATATAAATTCGCGCGCAAAAATTCGACACAGCGTTTATATAAAACTGAAATGGTTAATGCGTGTTATTTGTGTGCTGGGGATCGCGCTGTTTATGCTGACCGAAGCAGTACCTATTTTCATTGGAACAATGACAGCTGTGTTTTTATCTGTCGCGATGTCTGTATGGCATGCAGAAAAAAAGTTTGATGCATTAGGTGATAAGATATTTTCAATCGCACTGATGGCATTTGGCGCAATCACGGTTATGCCTGTGATTACAGCAATCGGAATACTGTATTGGACAACCGTTCCGTATGTAAATTTTTGGACAGAAAGCAAGCGCTTGTTATAATTGGTTATATTTATTTAATACAATTTATCTTCGTTTTAATATATTATTCAACCCGTTAAATGTAAAAAAACGGGTTTTATTATGCAAATACATCCAACGGCAATCATTCATGAAGGCGCAAAATTGGGCGCAGATTGCAAAATTGGTCCATATTGTATTGTGGGCGCAGACGTGGTTCTGGGGGACCGTGTAGAACTGGTTTCACATGTCGTTATTGATGGCAAAACATCAGTGGGTGACGACTCTATTATTTATCCTTTTGCTGTCGTTGGCGTTATGAGCCAGGATTTAAAATGGCAGGATGAAGCAACAATGACAGGCGTTCGCATTGGTAAACGCTGTAAAATTCGCGAATATGCAACAATTCATTCTGGAACCCCTGCGTCAGATGGCACAGTTATCGGGGACGATTGCCAAATTATGGTAAATGCTCACGTTGCACACGATTGTCGCGTCGGCAACAGCGTCGTTATGTCAAACCTGGTTCAACTGGCCGGGCATGTAGAGGTTGAAGATTTCGCAATCATAAGTGGTGGTGCAATGGTTCTGCAATTTGCGCGCATAGGACGCAATGCATTTATTGGTGGCATGTCCGGTGTTGGCAATGACGTTTTACCATACGCAATTTATGATGGCAGCCCACGCGCAGTTTATCGGACAATTAACCGCGTCGGATTAATGCGCCATGGATTTACAAACGAAGATATGCACGCAATACATTCTGTATATGCCGCCGTATTTAATGGGGGCGAAGGAACCGTATCAGAACGATTGGCCAAGGTCAGAAAAGAAGTAAAAAATAATAAATACGCAATGGATGCAATTGACTTTATTGAGAATCGTTCAAAACGCGGAATTGGTACATCTAAAAATGCAGAATAAGAAGCAGACCGTTTTCATTATCGCAGGCGAAGTTTCAGGCGATGTGCTGGGGGCGCGCATTATGTCACAGATGCCAAATGCACATTTTGTTGGAATTGGTGGCGAAAATATGCAAGCGGCGGGTTTAAAGTCACTGTTCCCGATGTCTGACCTGGCGGTTATGGGCGCGGTCGAGGTTTTAATGCGCGCAAGGACATTAACACGGCGAATAAAGCAGACCGTTAATGCGATAATTGAATTGAAACCTGATATCGTGGTGTCAATTGATGCGCCTGGGTTCGCGCGCAGCGTTATAAAACAAATCCGCAAATCAGCAGACGGTCAAAGACTGATTGAAAATGGCCTGAGGTTTCATCACGTCGTTGCCCCACAGGTTTGGGCATGGCGACCGGGGCGCGCAAAAAAATACGCCAAAACATTTGATAAATTGTATGCATTCTTTGATTTCGAAGTCCCATATTTTACAAAGCATGGACTGGATACCGTTGCGGTTGGACACCCAATTGCAGATGGGTTGGTTGGGAAAAGCAAACGCGTAAAAAAACAGACAGAAAAAATTATAACATTGGTTCCAGGCAGCAGAATGTCTGAGGTAAAAAAATTATTGCCACTGATGCGCGATGTGGCAGAACGCCTGTATCGTGATGGATATATGGGATACAGATTTATAATACCAACCGTCGAAACAACTGTGGAATATGTAAAACGCGAAACAGCGCGTTGGCGTGTTAAACCAGAACTGGTTCCGGCGGCAGAACGATATGATATTTACGCAAAGACATATATCGCAATCGTTGCCAGTGGGACCGTGTCCGCAGAATTGGCGATGTTACACATACCGACAATTGTTGTTTATAAAATGAACCCAATAACAACATGGATAGTGCGACAAATCATTAATGTAAAATGGGTGTCTTTGGTTAATATTTTATTGAACCGTTCTGTGTATCCTGAATTACTGGGGCCGGATGCGACAACAGATAATATAATGAACGAAATACAGCAATTGGCGATTCCTGCAAAGCGTGAACGCATGATTGCAGATTTAGAATCCGCAGACAAACTGTGGCAACCAGATGAAAATGGAGCGATTTACACAATTGCAAACAGTATTGAAAAAAACGCATAATTATGCGTTTTTATTTTCGAAAAAATGAATTATTCTGTTTCAGCCAGTCGACGGTTGTTGCCATACCATGCCCATGCACAACATCTGTATCACCAGGCAGATTCATATTATACAGATTTGATATCGACCGATATAACATCTTTTCATCGCCGCCTGGCAAATCATAACGACCAACACCGGTTTGAAATAATGTGTCACCGATTATGATAACACCTTGGTCCGGGAAATTATACGCCACGCCACCAGGGGTATGCCCAGGTGTTTCAATTATGTCCATAAACAAATTCGGCAAGATTTCTGTGCGATTTAAATCCAGTGCTGTTGGGCGAATGTCATCAATGCTGATTTTTGGCAGCCCAAAGTATTCCAGCAAATCGTTACCCCAACCCACCAACCTGAAATCACCGCTGTGCAAGTACCATGGTACATCATATTTTTTTGCCAACGCCGGCGCACATGCAATGTGATCTGGGTGACCATGGGTCGCATAAATTGCGCGCAATTTTAATCCGCGCATATCTAATGTGCGCACCCAATCAGACATCTGTCCCCACGGGTCAAATATAACACATTCGTCCCCCACAGACACAATAACAGATTGTGTATTTTGTGGAGGCATTTGTATTAATTCAAATTTATTGTTTCTTAGTTTTTGTTGCATTGGTACGTTTTCTTGGTGTTTTTTTGGGGATGGGCTTGGACGCTGGGCCATGGATAATTTCGCGAATTTCTTCGCCGGTCAGCGTTTCGCGCGTCAACAATTCATTCGCCAACTTTTCAACAATCTTTTTATTTTTAGACAAATGTTTTGTTGCATCCGCGTGCGCCGCATCCAGCCAGGAACGTATTTCCGCGTCAACCAATTCTGCCGTTTTTTCAGATGCATTTTCCAATGCGCCACGAACACCAAATGTTCCGACCTGGTTGATTGCAGGCAGACCAACCCGCTTTGACAAGCCTGCCGTTGTTATAGAATAACGCGCCAGGTGTGTTGCAGATGCGATATCACTTTCCGCACCAGTGGTAATCTTGTCTGGGCCAAAGAAAATTTCTTCGGCGCAACGACCCGCCAACGCAATTGACAGGTTGGCCCGAACCTCGGCCAGGGTCATAGAAACCTTGTCATCAATCGGCAAATGCTGGACCATACCCAATGCACGACCACGTGGGATGATTGTCGCCTTGTGTATCGGGTCTGCAACACCTTCGTACATCATGCTGACAAATGCATGCCCCGCTTCGTGATACGCGGTCAGTTTTATATCTTCGGGGCGCATTTTGCGAATCTTGCGCGGGCCCATTATAATTTTATCGCGCGCTTCTTCGATATCGTCTGGAACAATTTTATCACGCCCATTGCGAACCGCATGCAGGGCGGCCTCGTTCAACAAATTTTCCAAATCTGCGCCTGAAAAACCGGTTGTGCCACGCGCAATATCCTGCAGATTTACCGTTTCATCAATCTTGACGCGTTTTGCGTATAAATCCAGTATTTCACGGCGCCCCGCCATATCAGGTAATTCGATGTAAACCTGGCGGTCAAATCGCCCAGGACGCAACAATGCAGCGTCCAGCATGTCAACACGGTTTGTCGCACCAATTACAATGATACCAGTATCGTTGGCAAAACCATCCATTTCAATCAACAATTGATTTAACGTCTGTTCGCGATCTTGGTCATTGTATGAATGGGTTGAACGCTTTTGACCAATTGCATCAATTTCATCAATAAACAGGATACATGGGGCATTGCGTTTTGCCATTTCAAAAATCTCTTTGATTTTTGCGACCCCCAGACCGACAATAATGCCAGAGAAATCAGACCCAGATGCTGCAAAGAATGGGACGTTTGCTTCGCCTGCGATGGCGCGCGCCAGCAATGTTTTACCGGTTCCAGGCTGGCCAGATAACAGGACGCCGCGCGGAACACGTGCGCCCAATGATTTGTATTTGTCTTTGTTTTTCAAAAAGTCCACGATTTCTGATAATTCTTGCTTTTCAGAATCAATACCTGCAACATCTGCGAATGTTGTTTTAGGTTTGCCCGTGGCAATCTTGGTCGGATTTTGACCGATTAAACTGCGACTGATTCCGCCGGCGGCACCGCCACGACGAAATCCACGCAAAATCCAGAATATAAACAACAATGTCAATGCAAGTGGCGCAAATGTCGCAACCGTGTCCAGCCAGCCACGCGATGTATCAATTGTAATCGCAGTGCCAGATTCAGATAATTTCGCCAGCATTTCTGGATCATATGTAATTGTCGCAGTATATTTTGTTCCATCAGATAATGTGCCACTGGCATCATTACCGTTAATTTTCATGGTTTCGATTTCAGGCGCACGACGCAAAATGTCTGAAAAAGACAACACAACAGGCTTTGCCTGGGGGGTGGCGGAAAGATTTGGGGTCACATTCGTCGCAAAACCGCCAAATAAAAGAATGCGCGCCACCAACGCAACAAAAACTGCGCCGGCAATCATTAAGAACCAATTCGCACCATCATGACGATTTTGGCTGTTTGCTGATTTGTTTTTTTTGAAGTCTTTTAATTTTTTCATTTTTCTTCCTGATACTTGTTTTTGTGCCTTCGGGGACAATCAAAATCTGATCGCCGAAACGCCGAATTGTGCAATGCCCCAACGTAAATTGACAATTGTCGTGCAATTTACTTAGTGCGTAATTTAACGAATTCAAGCGCGGTTGATATTCGCCCCCCCCAACAGTCTGGATTAACATTCCCAGAAACTTTAAACCAATATGGGGCGGGACGTCAAATAGAAAAGAATCTGAAAATAACGCATAGCCATCGTACAGAACACTGTTGACACGGTTCGAAACATCATTTTCCAAGGCGTCACGCGCACGCGATAAATTATTGATGGCCAATAAAATCCTGTCATCAGATATACCAAGTTTGTCTGACAGCAAATGTCTGTTTTGACGAATTTTTACACGTGTATATTTTGTGTCAAAATTCATTTCATCGTCAAAATACATAATGTTGTTTTTTTTACAGTACCCAATCAGTTCATGCCGAAAAACATTTAACAGCGGGCGAACAATTTTTACACCGTCGCGATACGAAACAGTCTGCATCCCAGCCAATCCGACAACGCCGCTGCCACGCGCCAGATTCATTAAAAATGTTTCAATTTGATCATCGGCCTGGTGCGCAATCATCAGGGCGTCGATATTGTTTTGGCGACAAAAATCTGTCATGAACTTATACCTGGCGGTGCGGGCAGCAGCCTCGATACCGGTGGTGGGCTTTTCATCCACCCAATGAAAGACATGACATGGGACACCCAACGCTTTGCATGTACGGGATACATAGTCGGCTTCGACGTCTGCACCGTCGCGCAAATGATGATGAACATGCAATGCAACAATGTTCATTTTTGTCGCGCACAACCAATGCAATAAACAAATCGAATCAACGCCACCACTGACCGCCACAGCCAGATGTTGACCAGAAAAATTTTGAATAAAGTCCACAAACTTTTCGTTCATTGTATCGGCATTTTATGTTATAATTTGCAAAAATAAAGGAAAAAGAAATGACAGGCAGCTTAAAATCTATTGCGGTGTACTGCGGACACCAGGCTGGAACAGACCCACAATTTAAACGCGACGCGGCGGCGGTGGGACGTATGCTGGCAAAAAATGGTATTCGCATGGTGTTTGGCGGGGGCGATGTCGGTCTGATGGGGACGGTTGCAACGGCGGCCTTGAAGAACGGTGGCGAAGTAATCGGCGTTTCAACCGATGACGTAATCGCAATGCAGGAACCTGCCCACGAAGAAATTATGGTCCAGGTCGTAGACGGCGTAAACGAACGAAAACAAATTATGTTTGATGAATCAGATGCATTTATTATTTTGCCAGGTGGAATTGGTACACTGAATGAATTAACAGACATTCTGACCATGCAACAAATTGGCGAAACGGATAAGCCATTATTCTTTTTAAACACGAATAATTTCTGGAATCCGCTGACACGATTGATGAAGCATATGCAAAAGAATGGATTTATTGTAAAAACAGACAACTATAATATATTCCACGCGGAAACAGTCGCAGAATTAAAGAAACAAATTTTGAAATATTAAATTTCAAAGACTTTGTCGCGCGATGTTGCGCCACGAATCAATTTAATGCTGGTTTTCGGCACCCCATAGTGCGCGGCCAGCATTTTTATTACGTCCAATGTTGCCTTGCCATCTGTGGGGGCGGTGGTTGTGTGTACGCGCACAGTGCCATCGGGTTGAACCTCAACCCGATTAAGTTTGGCACGTGGAATAACACGAACATTTATTTTCATCTATTCAAATTCGGCAACCAGTTCACGGAACGCATTCGTTTTTGGCCCTGCAACCAAGTGTAAATGAAAATGAAACACAGACTGCTTTACAAATGGTGCATCTGCACCAGCATTGGCCAAACAATTAAAATTACATTCAACCCCCAACGCGTTTGCAGTTTCTGCAAAGCATTCCCAAAAGCCAACCTGTTCGGCCGCAGTCGCATTCTTAGAAAAATCCAGTATGTTTTGGTATGATCCCTTGGGGATTACCAAGACATGCGTTTGAAACATCGGGTTTATATCATGAAAACTGAGTGCGTGTTCATTCTCGTAAACTTTGTTTACCGGTATTTCACCGCGTATCATTTTCGCAAACACATTGTTTTCATCATATTTCATTTTATTCCCCTTGTTTTTGTGTTACAGCATATTAAAATACAGACTTGAAATCAATGATTTTTAGACTATATCAATCGTACGGGTTTTATTAGAAGGAGTTTTTTATGTTTAAACCGTTACATAATTATGTTCTGCTGGAAAGAATTGAAGAAGAAAATAAAACCGCCGGTGGAATTATTATCCCGGATAACGCACGCGAAAAACCGTCGCGCGGACGCGTTATTGCGACGGGTGCGGGAACCCAGGTCGCCGATACGCTGATTCCGATGACCGTTAAAAAAGATGAT
>JAZROU010000019.1:0-19000 GCA_045648865.1 Candidatus Enterousia sp. | reverse complement strand
TTCGTGCCAGAATACGTGTAATCCTGACACTGATTCAATACAGACATGCAATTGCCGTAATTTTTGTTTTCTGATTTGTTGTAATAACCAATCTTGGATTGCAGATATTTAGATATATTGTCCGTCGATCCATCGATGTCGCCAATGTTCGTCGCAATGGTCGATTCTATGAACTGGGGTAATGTGCCACCCGCCGACCATGCGTTGTTCCCATCAGAATAATTCCACATAGAATACAAACCATTGTCAACAGAACCATCTATCACCATGCCCGCTTCGCCAGGTGTCGAACCAACAACAATCGCACCGTTTACAATGTATTTACCCGTCGGATCCAGGCAGTATTCATAATTTGTGCCACACACGTATTCATCACGCATGCATTTGTCCAATTCCTGGATACACTGCAGACGAGACAGATTATTCTTTTGCTGGGCAACCATTAAACGTGCACGCTGTAACACGGTTTTAGCATTGCGTACAGTTTGCGCCATTTCTTCGTTTGTGTCAGTCAAACTGCGTTCATAAGCAATACACTGTTTATCAATTTCCAAATCGTACGAATTTGTAATAACAGAAATGTCAACACCCTGGGATGCACAATTGTTCAGGACAGATGCCTTGCACCGGGCGGCGGCCGTTTTGTACAATTCTTCGCCACGCTGGTTGCTGATGGATGATGTGTTGGATGACGCGCCACCAAACAGGGCATTTAAATCAAAACCCGTGCTGTCAATACTGAAATCCAACAGGCCGTTTATATCAAAATTTAAACCGTTTGATGTGGCCGTCGAACTGGCCGTGCCGGTTTTTACATCGACAATCAAATCACGTATGCGATCCAAATCATTCTTTAACTGGGTGTTATCCTGGCTTGACTGCATTTTTAATTCAGCCTCGGTCTGGGTGAACAGACTTTCAATCTGGTCCGCACTAAGGCCAATGTACTGAATTTGTTGTGCAACTTCCTGTAAAGCTTCGGTTGCAGCCTTTAACGCGCGTTCGGTTTCTTCGTAATTTTTCAGATTTCGCGAACAGGAACAGCGCCCCTGGTTATCGTCCAGAACATTACAGAAATTATCCATGCATGATGTATACTGGGCCTTGCAAAAATCGGTGATTTGCGCCAATTCATCCATAGACGCAGTGGCGTCAGCTGTGCTGGTTGTGTCGGTGGGTTGGGATGATATACTGGCAATTGTTGGGATACGCGCACTAACCGCACCGGAACGCGTGCTGACACGGCCGGTATACAATGGCGTGTTAACCGTATCCGTTTGCAAAATTGATGCACGGGCAGAATTTGTGCCACCAGACTGCATCGCACGGCGCGTTGTGGCAATCTGCTGGGCCCCGTTTGTCGCCGCACGCGACGCCCGGGTCGCAACACGCGATACTGTGCCACGCGTTGCAACATTTTTCGCAGTACGCGACGTCACAGCGTTCGATGTTGTGCGTGACGCAACCACACGATCTGAACCAGAACGCGTTGATGAATTTGCACGCGTCGTCGCAGGAACTGCACGCGAAATATTACGGTTGGCCGTGCGCGGGGTTGCCGCCGCAGGCTGGGCCAATGGGATGACAACCGACGCAGATTCCGTGGACAAAGCATCGTCATCAGCCACCACATCTTCGTCAGTATATTCAATTACTTCGTCATAGTAGATGGGCGCAACCTCAGCAAACGCGGGTAACGCAAGAATACCACAGAGCACAGCGACAAATCTTTTCATAGCTAATACATTCCCCTTTTATATCATGATTAATTTTATCACATTGATGTATTTATTACAAGCGAAAAACCAATCATACGCAGACTATTCCATACCAGACATCCGACACTGCCAACGCCACGCAGACGCCAACGTTTCATTCAACGGCACAACCGCGCGCCACCCCAGTACATGCGCCGCCAAATCTGCGTTCGCCCAAATCGCAGGTACGTCACCCGCACGACGCGCCGCAATCCGATACGGAACATCAACACCCGTTGCATCGCGAAACGCGTTCAGCAATTCCATAACCGAAGACCCGCGCCCCGTCCCAAGATTAAATACACCGACACCATCAGTACCAGACAACATATGACGCACCGCCGCAACGTGCGCACGTGCCAGATCGTTTACGTCAATATAATCACGAACACAAAAACCATCAGGCGTATCATAGTCATCACCAAAAACATTTAGACATTCACGAATGCCCGCCGCTGTCTGGGTGATGTACGGCATCAAATTATTTGGAACACCGTTGGGCAATTCGCCAATGTGGGCCGACGGATGCGCCCCAATCGGATTGAAATAACGCAACAGTATCGCACGCATCTGGGGATACGCATGAACAGTATCACGAATTATATTTTCCCCCATAACCTTGGTCTGGCCATATGGCGATGTCGCAGGTTGAAGCGGGGTCTGTTCCGTCACAGGCAAAGTATCTGGAACACCATAAACGGTCGCAGATGAAGAAAAGACAATGTTTGGAATATCAAATTCACGCATCAAATCCAGAACGTTTATCAGACCACCCAGATTATTGCGATAGTACAACAATGGATTGGCAACAGATTCACCAACCGCCTTGAGCGCAGCAAAATGTATCACGCCAACCGCATCGCTGTGCGCAGCAAACGCAGCACGCAACGCCACAGAATCAGTGCAATCAACCATCACAAATTCTGGACGCGTACCAGTAATGCGCGCAACACCGTCCAGCGACGCAGAATTCGAGTTCGATAAATTATCAAACACTACAACATCAAAACCAGATTCAATCAATGCTACACACGTGTGCGAACCAATGTAACCTGCACCACCAGTGACAATTATTTTTTGCGCCATCTGCACCCCCTTTTTTGCGATTGTAAACATAATTGCAATTATGCACAAAGGTAAATATTCTTAATTTGTTAAAAATCATAATGATTTTTTGTTGCAGGCACAATAACGTTCAGATATAATCGTAAAATGATGTCAATAAAGAGGTATTGGTCTTGTCGATATTAAGACGGTTTTCTGTGTGGTTTTTGGCGTTGCCACTTATCGGATGCACAACTGTGCCGACAACAACACGCGACACACGACTGGATGGATATGCGCCAAAGGTCACGGCAACAGATTTCGAATACGACCCGTATCAGACGCCAATCGCACAATGCTATGCAGACGAATTAGCAAAAAACAACTCTGCATCAGGCGCAACGTTAATCGAAGATGGGCTGTCCGCGTTCGTAATACGTTCTGCATTCGCAAGAATGGCAACAAAAACAATTGATCTGCAAACATATATTTACAGCAATGACTTTTCATCAAAAATCCTGATTGCAGAATTGAAAAGCGCCGCAGATCGCGGTGTCAAAGTGCGAATACTGCTGGACGATTACGGCACAAAATCAGACATTGTTGATGTCATGCTGTTAAACCAACATCCAAATATCGAGGTAAAAGTATTTAATACAGTCAGCAACCGTTCAAGACTGTTGTATTACCCACAGTTCTTGACAGATTTTAACAGACTGAATTCAAGAATGCATAACAAGCTGTTTATCGTGGACAATATCGCATATATCACAGGTGGCAGAAATGTCGGCAGCAATTATTTCTATCCAGAAACAGCGTCAAACTTTTCAGACACAGACGTTTTGTTTATCGGTGATATGACACATTATGCAACGGACAGCTTTAATGAATACTGGAATCACCACCTGTCGATTCCTGCGTCCGTATTTCCAAAGGCAAAGTCAAAAAAAGCACTGAAAAAACTGGAACAATCATTTGCGGAAATAGAAAAACGCGCGTCCGAAGATGTCAGAAAATATAACACTATCATCAATATGGCAATGCGTGAATATAAACAAAAACGCTTTGATTTCAGCTGGGGACGTGGAAAATTCTTGGCCGACCCACCAGAAAAAGTCGAAATGACAATGAGTGAAAAAGAGACATATCGCGGCGATATAATTCGCGCGCTGCAACACCTGTGGGACAAAACAACAAAATCTGTATATATGTCGGCAGCATATTTTGTACCCGGCCAAGGCGGTTTGGAACACATGTTGCGCGAAGAAAATTTAGGTGTACATATTACAATAGTAACAAATTCTTTGGCATCTACGAACGCACCAACAGTGTATGCAAAATGGGAAAAGTACAGAAAGCAACTTATTGAATCCGGGGCCGAGGTTTATGAATTTATGGTTTCTGCGGAAAACCTGCGCGGCAAAGAACATGATCGCGAACGAAAACAATCAAGTTTTTCCGTACTGCACAGCAAAACAATGGTGTTCGACGACGACATTTCATGGATAGGCAGCTTTAACCTGGATCCGCGCAGCGCGTACTATAACACAGAAAACGTCGCGATATTCGAAAGCCAGGATTTCGCAAATAAATTACGCGATATGATACTGAAAGACACAAAAACATCGTGGCACGTCACGCTGGACAAAGATGGCAATCCTGTTTGGACAGGTTCGCGTCCAAATGACGAAAAACCACAGGTACACAAATACGCACCCGATACCAGCATATTTAGACGCGCGTGGAAAAATATTAGTAACCTGGTACCTGAAAAATTTGTTTAGTCATGATAAAAAACAGTAAAAAAAGACCGCAAATTTGCGGTCTTGTCTTTACTTTTTAAACAGAATTATTCTGATATAATTTATCGGAATAATTATCAGCGACAATAAAAATACTATCAGCCATTGATGCAAGCTTAGTGGAGCCAACTGCAGTACAGAACCACCAAACCACACACATAAAACTGTGCATGATATCACCCCAAATGCAACGGCCAAAAACATCGGATTTGTCCGCAGACGACGGAATAAATTAAACCCATCAACACGAACGCAAAAACCGTTTACAATCGCCATAATTACAAGTAAAGCAAATCGCGCAGACATATAGGTGGCAGGCGTATCAAAGTGTGTACGCACCTGGGGCATTGCCAACAATGCAAAAACGCAAACAAATCCAATTGTTGTCCACGCAACCTGGGCCATAACTGGACGCGATAACAAGGGTGCTTTTTTCCCCTGGGCAGGTTCCGACATGTATTCTGGACGCCCTGGTTCACCACCAAACGCCAATGAATTCAAGCTGTCCATGACGATATTTATAATCAATATCTGAACCGCTGTAAATGCGTCAAATCCGAACAGTATCGGGAACACAATACTTAAAATTACCAATGAAAAGTTTATTGGCAATTGGAACTTTAAAAAATTAATCACATTGTGAACAAATGTACGCCCCAATAAAATGCAATTCGCAATTGATAAAAAGTTATTATCGGTAATTATGATGTCACCTGATTCTTTGCAAACATCTGTGCCATCCCCCATTGCGAAACCGACATCTGCACGTTTTAATGCGGGCGCATCATTCGTACCATCGCCACACATGCCGATACATAAATCCAGGCTTTGTGCTAATTTTACGACACGCAATTTTGTATCTGGAGTCGCGCGTGCAATAACCTTGATTTTTGGCAAACATTTTTTTGCCCGGGCATCTGACATATCATCAAATTCCGCGGCGGTTATTGCCATATCATCGTCGGCCGCCATGATACCACAATCAAATGCGATTGCCCGCGCAGTATCCAAAATATCGCCTGTTATCATCATAACCTGGACACCAGATTTGCGCATAGACGCAACAACATCTGGGACACCTGGACGCACCTGGTCGCGCATCGCAACCACAGATATCAAGACCAAGTCATCTGGCAATGCGTCGTCCGAACACCATGTCGCAGAAAAAGCCGTTGCAACCAGTCGCATTGCACGTGACGCGTTTTCTTTGATTAGTTTATTGACCGATTTGTGATTAATCGGATTTATCTTTCCTGTTTCGTCAATGTAATATTTAGAATGCGACAATATAACCTCTGGCGCACCCAGATAATATGTCATGTCGTCTGTTTTAGACGCAGAAAACTTGTTCGAACTGTTAAAAATAACACGTTGTGTGACAGGCACATCTGTTTGGATTTTATTTATTACATCTGAAATAGGAAGTGTCGCAGCAAACAATGCCCGACCCGTCAAATTTCCACCAATAATCGTGCCGTCTGGGGAATATGCCGCCCCGCCGGTCAAAGCAATGTTTTTCAAAAACATACTTTTTACCGTGCCGCCTGTTATATCATCAAACCCGATGTCCGTGCCATCTGCAGTAAAATTATGCACAGTTTCAATAATACCGCGGGTTAACGTTCCGGTTTTATCCGTACACAAAATTTGAATATTTCCAGATTCTGGAATCTTGTTTGGATTTTTTGCTAAAATGTTATTTTTTATCATCGTTGCAACATTTTGACTGGTGATAATACCGATGATAAACGGCAGACCTTCGGGAACAGCCGCAACAAATATGGTCAAAGCAACGGTCAATGCGCTGAAGATAACGTACAACATCGAAGCGTCTGCGACCATACCCATTCTGTGAACGTTTACCGCCAACAGCACCAAGAATATTATCACAGCACAAAAAGAACCGATTTTACTGATTTTGTCCGCCAAATTGTCCAGCTGGATTTGCAGTGTCGTTTTCACAGTGTCAATAGAATTCAGGGTTGTCATTATCTTGGCATTTTCTGTTGCGACGCCAACCTGGGCAACACGCATTTTGCATTCACCGCTTAATACGGTTGTACCTGCAAAAACACTGTGTTTGTCTGTATAGGTATCACCCGTAATTTTCGCATTGCGATTATAAGAAAAATTAGCGGGAACCGGTGTTTTTTCACATTCGGCACTTTCGCCATTTAAAATCGCGTTATTTACAGCGATACTGCCCGATACAACATAGCCATCTGCCGCGACCATTTCGCCTGCGCGCAACATAACAATATCGCCAACGACAACATCTGTGCTGGGGATACGAACCACGCCACCAGAACGCAAAACGTCGACATATAACAGCGACGATTTTAGACGCAATTGTTCGGCGCTGCGTTGACCACGCAACTTTGTTGCAACTGTTGTCACAGCAACAACAAACAAAACGATTCCGATGCCGGCCGCTTCGAATACGCTGCCATATCCAAATGCAGACAGCGCAATGAACATGCACATCATAACCAGCAATACGATATTTAATTTATCTTGAAAAACTTCGACAAAAAATTGCCATGCTGATTTCAATTTTGGACGCGGCATTTCGTTTGTACCAAATTTTTTGCGACTGGCAATCACCTGTGCCGGCGTCAATCCTTTTAACATCTTAATCTCCTTTGAATATAAACAAGAAAGTGATAGGAGTATACAGCAATTACAGTTCCGCTAACAACAAAAAAATCCCACATTGTGGGATTTTTCTTTAGTTTGCAGGCTCAACTATTTCTATGACCGAATTATAGGTGGATAAAAATCTGTTGCCGGTGGCGCAGTATATTTTAGATAATTGGCCCCTGTATTCTTCCTGGGCCAGCAACCAGCGATCTTCGATATCCTTTTGTGCGCCCTGATATCCAGAAAACGCGCCCATGCCGCCGCCAACACCGGCGCCAGTCAGTGTCCCCTTTAGACGGGCCTTGTTACTGATATCGACAATTCCGCCATCTTCGGAATCTTGGTATGCGGGCCTGAAGCTGATATCGGCCAATGTCTTTTTTTCTGTAGCCAGATTTGTGGCAATGCCAGCGCCGGAACGGCCGACAACCTCGGCATTGGAATATTTTTTCAAGAAATCAGACCATTCCTCTTTTTTCCAACCGAATTTTTTGTCTTCGACATCAACAACCATTGCGGGGGTACTGCTGGACACATTGTAAACGGTTCCAGATAACTTTACCCATGGATCCTGGCAAGACGTCCAGCCACTCTCCATTTTTCCGTTTTTATAACAGGTTTTATCTGTTGCATATTGGAATTGATCCTGTCGAAATATGGTTTCTATGTCTATCTTGTCGCCGGTGGCTCGGTTAGTCTGCGAGAAAACCTGCTGTTTGCTTTCTGTGCCGTCTTTATCTGTTACAACCTTTTCATGCGTATAGCCTGGTATTGTTGCTGCATCTATGTTCAATTCTGCGAAATCACAGATTTCTTTGCCATCTTTCTGGACACAAACCTTGAAATTAGATGGGCTTTTGGCTGATACGTATGCGACGGCCCCATCGGGCAAAGGTTCTGTTTCTTCCCAATAGCCCCACAAGCATTTTTTATCCTGGCCGTCGACCGTACATGGCATAATGCGCATAACAGAGTCCCCAGTGGCAACAACATTTCCAACGACCGCACCCGCCGCGGCATTTACACCAGCGGATAAGATTGTGTCACCCGCAACCTTGCCCGTATAAGCGTTACCGGCCATCAATGCCGCGCCACCCAATGCGCCGACGATTGTGCTTTGTGTTTTGGCCTTGCCACCCCCCAGCAGATTGTCACTGCCCGGTTCTGGGGCGCCTGCGATATTGCCACCCAGCCCACCCAAGATTGCACCAGCCGCAATTTTTATGCCGGCGTTTTGTCTTTGTTCTTGGTTCATGACCTTAACAACATCATCCATTGTTGGCGCGCTATCCGCAGGAAATTCAATTTCACCCGCGGCTGTTAAACGTGAGCTTTCTGGGAAATTTGAAATATTGCATTCAACAATATCACCCACCGCCAGGTTGCCACGCGCCAATATCGCATCACCACCATCCTTGGCGGCGCCAACCGCACGCATTTCAACAACCGCCGTACAACCGATTGCCCCGCCGGCACCGCGCCCCAATGTTGGGCGGGTCCATTCAAATTCACCGTCTGGATAAATCATCGCGCACTGTTCCAGGCGCGCCATATTAGATTCCGCGTTCGCATCACCATTTTTTATACTGTCAGATATTTTTGAATCAGAAACAGGTATGGGTAATTCTGCGTTGGCAGCCTGGGCCATCATTGCGGCCTGGTTCGCATCGGCGGCACCATAACGCATTTCATTTACCTGTTGATATCCCTGGGCATTATTACGCGACGCATTTCCAACACGTATCCCGCCCATGGCAACAGATGGCAAAAACGCAGCCAACAAAGAATAATAAAGCAATTGGTTTGTGTGTTTCATGCTCTCGGCCCCCATAAAAATCAACACAATAAAATATTCCAGCGCCCTTAGAACTGCAATCTTAGGCGAACACCGACATCAACCATCCCAAGACGACCACTCTCGTACCAATTTGTGTAATGAAAAACACTGTCGTATGGGGCCTCATACTCGCCACCGGCGCCATCGCCCAACCATTCAATCTGACTTAAAACAATACTGCCTGATGTTTTAACCTTGCCCAGGTTGGCGTAACGAACAAAGAAGTCCATCTTGATACCACCTTCGAGTTCAGTGGTCAATCCACCTTCGAGCATAAATGCAAACTGTTCATTTGTTCCGCCATTGTGATATGCATAAATATCAGAAATCCCCGTCAGCTGGCCTGCCTTGGCATAGGCAGGATCAATCACAGAATAAAATGTATTGTCATATACAACATAGTCCGCAATCGTATTCAGCGAAATACCAACACCCGCGCCAATATATGGACGCAACGAACCACCCGCCAGGTAACCTGTGAATGAATCAATATTATAATAAACATTTAACATCGTGGTATTTGCAGTAATTGCACCGCCGTCGACCTGGGCCTCAACAAAGCCGCCATCGCCATTGTCGGTCTGAACAGTCTTGGGATACCCGATGTTTGAATAACGCAAATAAGAAAAATCAACGCGCACATCGTTATTCAGTGCCGCACCAACAGAAACCTGTAATGGGATTACACTGTCGGAATCAAAATCAGCCGCTGCAAACGCACCCGGGACTGTATAGGCATCTTCTTCGCCAGTATAGTCCGCAGAAATAGAACCCATCAATGACGCAGTATACCCCACAGACAAACCAACGTACAGCCCACTGTCCGCCAGGCGGTCATAATCCGCAGGCTGATAATACTGGCGCCCGGCGGCGGTTTGCGCCGAACCAACGCGCGGCAATGCGCCTGTGACACGACCCGGCTGGGCGGCCGCCACAGAACCATACCCCGGTACATATCCACTGGTGGATACAACACGACTGTTTGCAGATGGCAGATACACCATCTGGTTATTAACGCCGGACGTCTGATATGTTGGATACGCAGGATATGCAGCATCGGCCACCGATGGCGCCCCCAACAGAATACCAGCAAACACGGCAGAAACACTTATCTTTTTCATGCCTTTCCCATATTTCTTTGGATTTATTATATCATTTTATGACATGCCACGCAAGCATTGATAAAACAAAAAATCCCGCCTGATGGCGGGATTTTGTCCAATATATGTTAGTTTTATTTTTTCTTTTAAGTTCCAATTAATTAGAACTGAACATTCAGGCGAACACCCAATTCAGCCTTGACATCTGTGCCATTCTGAGAATTTGCGTGTGCTTCGTCAAATGTATATTCGCCATAGACGGCAACCTGGGTCATATCCGTCAACTGATATGCCGCAGTCAGGTTCAAGACATATTCATCAAACCCGTCTTCCATATCTTCAACTTCTTTGATTAAAGCCGCCAAAACCTGTGGGTGCGCAGCACTAACATCGCCGGATGCAATACCCTCTACCCCGTTGTCGGAATGGTGTTTGTATGTCAAACCACCGCCGAACGACCAACGATCATCCAACTGATAAAACATTTTCAAACCGGCATTGATTTCGGTTGTGGATTTCAAATCGACCGAAATCTCGGACGGGAATCCCAACATAGACGCCGGAACGACACCCATACCCAACTTTGACAAATCAAATGAAACCAATTCAATCGTATTGTTGTCGTTGCCGAATGTGCGCAATGCTTCGACAAATCCAGCCGCGCTGAATTTAGACCATGTCTTGCCCACCTGGGTTCCAACGTGGAATCCCCAACGGCCATTTGAATAGTTATCATATGTGAAACCATTTGCCGCATATGAACCAGACATTTCACTGATTCCGCCCAACTGTGCGTCGGCATACAAATCCCACACCCAACCTGTGTCTGTGTCAATGGCACGGTATTTCAAACCGGCGCGCCCCAGGTGCATCCCCTTGCGATCAATGTCGCCGTCGTGGGTATAACCGAATTTTGCGTACGCTTCCAGGTTATCCAAGATACCGTATCCCAATTCTTCGTGCAGACGCCAGATTGGAAATTCAGTTGCGCCATCGTGATTTTTCAACTGCATGGCATCTGTGTCATCCGCGACTTTGTACATAACACCCGCAGATGTTTTGGAATACCCCATACCCTGTTTTGGCATATATAATGGATTTTCCAAGTTGGCCGCAATCGCAGGCGCCGCAAAAACGGACAAAGCAACCGCTGCACTGATAGTTTTTTTCATCGTATTAACTCCTTGTAGTTTGATGAAATGCCGTGCCCCCCATTATTGGCAAGAGCCGGGTTCATACCCATACCGCCCATTATTGGCAACAGCATGTTTTTGCGATATGAACATTTATATTCTTGCACCAGATTAGGATAGATGTCAAAAAATAAATTTTCTTGACATGGGGGGCTTGAAAAGTTATGGCGGGCGACCTATATAAAATTGCTGTGGGGATAAACCACAGAATTCCAACCAAAGGAGTTCATTATGAATGCACAACAAAATGTGGCAGCGGCCCAAGAAAAATTCGTTATTAACCTGGATGCAGATGTAGCAAAAATTGTATTGCCATTTGACCGCAAAGAATTAGCGTCGGCGTACCTGCAGATGTTTTCGGGGTTCGCATGGGTTAACTGGACCAACAAACATTCGCTGGGGCGCGCATGGCAGACCGCGTTGACACAATGCGGGGCGTTCGCGGATACAAAAAACAAAAAAAATCCGGCGGCAAAATATCTGAAAAATGTCTATAACGCACATAAAAAATACTGGTCACGCGTTATCATGACACACAGGGGGCGCGATAATACAATCAACCCAAATGACCAAGACATCAAAAAATTACGCACGCATGGCGAACATATGATTCGCGAAGCGATGGATAAAATTAACCTGATACTGGGGCGGTATAATGAACGCACCGAAGAAATGATTGCAAGTCAGGCAAAAGAACAAACACAAATGCATGCAACCGCAGCAACACAGGCGCAACAGATGGCACAAGCAGAACAACAACCGGCACAACAGATGACGTCGGGACATGTCGATACCACCCAGCAAAAACAATCGGGCGCATTTGCAATGGTACGCGATGCGGTTAAACGACCCAATACTGTGATCGCCGATAAACCGGTCGAAGTACCAATGGCAAAGCCAGCCCAGCTGAAACCAGTGGAACAAAAACCAGAGCAAATGCCAATCGCGCAACAAAACACAACACATAAACCAGCGCACGCACCCACACCTGTCAAAACAATGGACCAGACACCCAAGACAGTTGTTCATCATGCACCAAAATCGGTTGCACAACCGGTTAAACAGTCGGGGGCTTTGCCGGCCGTGCGCAATAATGCAAAGCCGCAAAACGTTGTAAAGACCGAAACAAAAGCAAACCAATTTATTGCCGCACAAAAGCGTATCGAAATCAGCGCAACACAACGCGCACAAATGCAAATGAAATTTCAACAGCAAATTCAAATGTGGCAATTTGGTCAATATAAACAAAACGCAGCATAATACAGGGGGCAGACAATGGATATGGAATTTGAAAAAACACTGGCCATGCTGTCTGGGCAATCCGCCCAGGATTTTGACGCCATACAGATATGCGACGCCGACAAAACCATTATCAACAATGCAATCGAGGTGCTGTTCACAGGTATCAGTCTGCAACAATGGTTGACAGGTGCACAACTGGGGCAGGCCTGGGTAAAAGCCTGTGACATATTGCGCGATATTGTTTTTTCAATTCCAATCGAAAATCATGCGACCAAGTATGTACGCTGGGCCACGTTTGAACATATTCGAAAAACAAAAATTAAGATGACATCTGTGGCGCATACAAATGAATATATCAAATGCCCACCGGATAAACGCGACGCATGGATGGCGGATGCAGAAACCAAAATTCAGGACGGGACAGATATTATCAGACGCAAAATTATGGAATTTACGCCCGGCGCAGCTGTGCGAAAGCCTGCAACGCCGTCTTTGACCCCACAATTCAAAGAAATATTCGATTCGCGAAAATACGAAAATCAGCGCGAACATGAACGCGAAAAATAAAAAACCGGGACAATCCCGGTTTTTATCTGTCATAAATAACAGAGGTTTTATTTATCGTATATATACGGCCATCGTTTTCAATATTATGATATATGTACAAAACATTTGATGCCCCATCAATCGATTCCCACGGGTTGTAATATCCAATCACATGGCGCGATGTGTTGTGCGGAAATACAGCATGAAATGTATTATCAAACACACGCGAATATTTGTCATCAAATTCAGGCGACACAATCATATTCATGACAATAACGCCATTTGGCGCAACGCGCGATTTAAGACGTGCCATAAATTCCGCAGTTATTAGCGATTCAGGGACCTGGTACGAATTTGAATACACATCCAACAGGATAAAATCGTATTGTTCGGGGGTGTTTTTTAAAAACTGGCTGGCATCGGCAACGACAAACCGTTTGTTGGGCGATAATTTCTGATTTAAAAAATACTTTTCAGAAACATCTTTCAGGGTATGTTCGATATCAACAAATGTATAGCTGTTGCGCACATCTTTTAGCCCCAATGTAAAACCACCTGCCCCCAGGACCAATATTTTATGTGCTTTATCGGTTGGCATATTGTAGATAAAGTGACGGTTCAGATAGTTGACGTAATCCGCGGTACTGCCGTCAGTTTGATAAACAGACATTGGCAACCCATTCATATACAAAATACGACCATCAGACCATTGCGATACAGATATCGTTGAATTCGCATTGTTTACCAGTATGCCATAGCGTTCATACTGGTACGTATTACTGTTGATATAAATCGACGCAAACAGCACAGCCAAGCACACTATCCATACCCACCAGCGACGACGCAATATTAACGCCCCCAGCACAGATAACAGCGTCATTAAAACAACGGTGTAATTCACACCCATAAATGGCATCAATAATAACGTTGTCGCCATTGAACCAAACACAGACCCGATGGTATCCCATGCCATAATATTGCCTGTGCAATTTTTATTATATTTGTGCAACTGACGTGACAACAGTGTCGTATTAAATCCAAACATAAATGGCCCAGCCGATAAAAATATCAGTGAATATATAAACGTCTGTATCGCGCCCGATTGAATCCCGCCTGTGTACATCCATGTAAAATACTGGGTGATTAATGGGAAGCTGGCCGCGCATACCGACAAACCTGAAATCATTAAAAAGCTGAGATTTAAAATCTTGCGAATTTTATCGTTATTTATTTTTTGAGATTCACCAACAAAATATCCCAATGACATAAATCCCAGGAATATCGCCATAATAATACTGGTTATGACCGCACTGGACCCGACATAGAAAGACAGCTGGCGCAGAACGACCAATTCCAAAGATAAACTGACATACCCATTCAGAAAAATCAAAAACACCAATGTGGAACGTGATAAATTACGCATACAATCCCCCCGTTTAAAATATCTGAGATGAATATTAGTAAAAAAAGATATCGCAAGGCAATGCCTAATTTTTTAATGCGCGTTCATTAAACGAATATCGTCAAATTCTGGAAAACGATTGAACATCGCGCGCGCAAATGGACATAACGCGATTATATGCCGATGCTGGGCACGCGCCATGTTCGCAACATTACGAACCAACGTCAGACCGATATGCCGATTCCGATATTCTGGGGAAACAGCAGTATAATCTATTATTAATTTATCTGCGCCAACGCGGACGAATGTAATTTCGCCAACCTTGCGACCAGACACAACCGCTTCAAATCCATCGCGCGTTTCTGACATAAAATACTGGACATTTTCTTGCATATGTATAATATAGCACGCGATAAAAAATTTATGTATCGGACAATATTCAAAAAAAATCCCGCGCAGGCGGGACAAATTCATAACAAATCAAAATTTTTACGAATTATCCTGCCGCTGCGACGCAATGCGGCAGATTCTGACGCGTCCATTTTTGGCATCAGGGTTGCCACCACGCCCGCGCGTCCAACAATTCGTGGTAACGACATAGACAATGATTTTTCACCCGCACCATCAACAACAGATACTGTTAAAATCCGACGTTCATCATTTGCAATACAACGAACCAAATCAGCCACTGCGCCGGCAATGCCGTCCCATGTTGCGCCACGCCCCTGGATTATTTCATATGCTGCGTTGTGTACGCGATGTTCAATCGTATTTCGTGTGGTTTGGGGCAGACTGATTTTAGTCTGACGACAAAAAGAATTTAAATCAATCCCACCAATACATGCTGCGCCCCATACAATCATACTGCTGTCGCCATGTTCCCCCAGAACATATGCATTAATAGACTGGGTTGATACGGACAACTGGCGCGATAAAATTGTGCGCAGGCGCGCAGAATCCAACATCGTGCCCGTACCAATAACGCGGGACGGTGGTAATTTAGACAACTGTTGCGCCAGCATAACCATAACATCCAATGGGTTTGTGACAATAATCAGCTTTACAGTCTTGGCGTCAACGTTCGCCATAACACGCGGAACAATATCACTGATAACCGCGGCGTTTGCATGCAACAGGTCTGTGCGCGTTTGCCCCGGTTTTTGATTCGCACCGGCGGCAATGATTACAATTTCAGAACCGCGAATTGCGCGATATGTATTTACCGCAGTTATCTTGATATCATATGAAAATGCGGCGGCGTGGCCCAAATCTTCGGCGGCGGCGCGGGCGCGAACACCATCGCGGTCAAACAAAACGATTTCATGCGCCAATCCTGTATTCGCAACCGCCGTCGCAACCGCAGAACCAACAGAACCAATACCAATAATTGAAATTTTCATATCCCCCCCGGTGTTTTATTATCGGTGATATTATACCATAAAAAACGATGATTTGTATTGGGAATAAAAAAATAAAAACGGGGCACGCGCCCCGTTTAGTTATTTCCCCAATAATTTTAATATTGTATCAACTGTTTCTGACATATAAGTATCCAGACCAAATGCAGTCTTGAAATCAGTGGTATTAACATCATTTACACGATACTTAACCTCTAACACATTATTTGCAAGATTTTTGGCAGATACAATTATGCGAATTGGTGCAGCAATCAAATCTGCATCTGCAAATTTTTCACCCGCACGCGCATCACGATTATCTAACAAAACTTCTATGCCGGCCTGTTTCAGATTGTTATATATTTCTTCGGCCAAAGGTAATGTTTTCCCGTCTTTGTCAGGCAGACCAATAACCTGAACGGCAAATGGCGCGGTTGCCATATTCCAAATTGGTCCCTTGTCGTCTGCACTTTCTTCCATTATTGCGGCCATTGTACGACCAACACCAATACCATAACAGCCCATTATTGGGTGCATAGATTCACCATCAGATGCGGTATAGGTTAAATTCATTGATTTTGAATATTTGGTACCAAGTTGGAATATATTACCAATTTCAATACCACGAACACGGCGCATTTTTTTACCACACTTTGGGCAAGTTTCCGTTTCATCGTCAACCAATTCTTTGTTTGTGTTAAAACCACATTCGCACAAGAACAAAGTATCTTCACCCATATCGTTTATTAACTGAAATTCATGCGCAACACTGCCACCCATATCACCAGTAGAGGACATTACACTGACCACATTTTTCAGGCCACAGCGCGCAAAAACGCGTTCATACGCATGCAGACAACGGTCATAATACTGTTCCAGGTCAGATTGCGTTTCGTGGAAAGAGTATGCGTCTTTCATTATAAATTCACGGGTACGAATCAAACCTGCACGCGCACGCAATTCATCGCGGAATTTTGTTTGAATCTGATAAACCATAAATGGCATTTGGCGGTATGTTTCCAATACAGATTTAACATAATCCACAACAACTTCTTCGTGCGTTGGATTTAATACATAGTCTGTACCAGAACGCCCCTTGAACTTTGCCAGAACATCAACAGTGTCATAACGACCACTTTCACGCCAAATATCTGCACCAGATACAACCGGCATTAAAATTTCTTGGCCATCAATAGCGTCCATTTCCTGGCGAATAATGTTTTCAATATTACGAACCACACGCCAACCCAATGGTGACAATGTATAGCCACCCTGGAATGTTTGATAGATATAACCACCCTTGATTGCCATTTTATGACCGTGTGTCGTTGCGCCGGCAACATCACCAATCAAACGGCGAACACATAAATTTTCAATTTTCATTTTCTAAATCTCTTTATTTTTTATTGTTATTATTTTTTATCTTTTAATTCCATGTATTTTTCTGACACTTGTTTTTGCAGTACGTCAGCAATCTGCTTTCTGTCCAACCCCGCCAGGGGTGGTGGCGGCAGTAATGTTATTTCAACCGTAAATCCGCCCAGCATCATGATGTGAAACACCTGGCCAAAGGCACTGCGTTCGCGTTTGCATTTTGGCCCCATTTCCATTTTGTTGTTATCAAAATATGCAAAGTGATCGGCAAGCGTCTGTTCATCAATTACAGAACCGTCACGATAGCGATAGTGCATTGCCATTGGTTGCACAGTCACATTAGAATTTTCAACAAAGTTAAATAATGTACTTTTAAACGGTTTTACATACGCGCCGTTTGTCGTTGTACCTTCGGGAAATAAAATCATTGGGTATTTGACGGTTTGTACCGCACGTTGCACCACCGCCAGTGCATCGCGCGCATGCGATGGACGACGGTCAACAAAGATTACACCAAATTTTTTTGCAACCCAACCAACCAATGGCCAATTTTCCATTTCTTTTTTGGCAATAAAGCTGCCGTGAAAAACACACGGAAATGTTGCCAATTCAAACACAGATATATGGTTAGAGACAACCATCAACGGACGACGCGTGTCTAATGTGCCGTGCACAACAATCTTTATGCCCGCCAACTTTATCAAAAACCACATGAACACAGGCATATATCGTACCGCCCAGCGACGTGGCAACAAAATCAATATTGGCAACTGAATAACAACCATTATCCAGAACAGCACAAACTTGATTGCGGCGGTCGTTGTGTTAAATATATTTTGTTTGCGTAATTTGGCCATGATACTATTCTTCGGTTTCTGATTTTTCGTTATCTTCGATATATTCTGCGTCGGCAGCATCTTCGCGTAATAAAAAGTCAACGAATGCACGCACAACCTTGAACGGGCCAACAACTGGGAAAGTCATGATTTTCCCAACGGTTTTTATAATGTTTTCTTTGTCGTCGCCTGGATTGCCCAGTGCGTTTTCACGACCCAAGAAATGCTTTTGATACGCAGCGTCCATTTTACGTGTTTCAACCATTACAAACACATCGTATGAATTAAACGGCGCATCAACAAACACCCCGCGACCAAATGTTGCCCCCAGGCGCAAATACCCCTTGATAAGTGGGGTCATTTCAGCCTTGGCATCTGCTTCGTCAACAAATTCACGTGGTAAAATGTTCATTCGTGACAACTTTGGGTTTACGCCATCGGCAAATTTTTCTGGAATCACAGTCGCACGCAGACGCAATGGTGTCAGATGATTGTAATACAGGTATGATATCGCCTGGGCACTGCGCGCAGGTTTTGTGCCAACAAATGACGCAACCCCGAACAGTACGCCAATCTTGCGGCGGACAATCAATTCACCCAGTCCCGCCCATAACATGCGCATAACCAATGCGTTTTCACGATATTCGGGTGCAACACATGCACGTGACATTTCAGCGATATTTCCGTGATACTTTTTTATCTTGGAAAGATTGAATTCTGTTTCTGTGTAAAAACCGCCCATTTTTTCCGCGGCATTACGATCGATAATACGATATGTACCAACAACACGCCCATTGTGAAATACAGCCATGTATTCTGCAAAACGATCA
>JAZROU010000018.1:0-20126 GCA_045648865.1 Candidatus Enterousia sp. | reverse complement strand
TTGCCCCCGGTTTTTACCATCGTCATCTTTTGACGGTTGCGCGACGAACGCGCGATATTGCCCGTAATATCCGCAGATTCCCAATTCGGAATCCCCCATACAAATGCAACATATTTGCGTGTCAGATTGTGTTCACTGAACATTTTGACCAATTCACGAAACGCCGCATCCGATTTTGCAAAAACCATGACACCACTGGTATCCTTGTCCAGACGGTGAACAACCCCCGGACGCGTCATGCCGCCCAGCGCGGACAAATGGGTATGCGCCAAAATGTTTTGAACCAATGTGCCAGTCTTGTTCCCCGCGGACGGATACATCACAACACCACGTGGTTTATTGACAACAATAATATTGTCGTCTTCGAATAAAATTTCCAATTCAAAATCCGATGATATGTTATCGGTTGCAATATCTGTTTTCGGCGCAGGCACCGCAACAACAAACACATCGCCAACGCGGATTTTTTCAGAAAACTTTGGCACGCTGCCATCGGGGCGGCGGACGGAGAAACGCTGGATTTCACTGCGTGAAAACTCAGGCATTTGCCCAGATAAATATTTATCCAGGCGCACCAATTCGTCTGTTTCAGACACCACAAATTCACGAACGTCGTTCATAATAAAACCTATTTATATTCATCCCAATCTGGACCAACAATACAATCAGATAAATCAATTGTCAAATCACGACCACGTTCCGATACGGGACATGTTAAAATACCGGTGGTTGTCGCCTGATCTGCATCGCGGGTGGCGTTGCGATACGCAAACCGAATTTCTGTCGGGGCCGCAACACACGCAATCGCCAGGTCATTGTCCGTATCGCCGTCTGGACCAACCCAAACACGAACACCAAAACCCAAACCATAACACGGAAAACCATCCAGATAATACAAGACCAGGCCACGGCCAACCAATTTCTTGTCCGATATGAATTTTCCGGTATACTCATTCAGGGTCAGACCGGTCACAGCCTGCCAATCAGTGCTGGTGGAAAAAATGCTGACACGTGGTTGTGGCTGGGGCGCAGATGCCGCAATTGCCGGCATGACACATAATGCAAATAACGCAGATATTATCTTCTTCATTTATTGCCCCCATCAGGTTCAGGCATTTGTATTTCCGCCAGATGCGCAGATATCTTTTTCACACCCGCAGGTTGCGGTGCCAATATATGGCTGAAATTCACGGTCGCACCAGAATCCAGCAATGTCGCAGATGGCATGAATTTCTGCTTGGCCAAAATGCGACCAGATCCATCAGTCGACACAATATACAAATCAGGCACACCGTAAATAGAATCAGATACATTCGTTATCGCACCATTTACAACAACATGGGATACGCCCGATTCATCAGTCGTCGTTTCCAGATTTATAATTTCCGCAACCAATGGACCACGCGTGGCGTGCCGGGCCTGGTGCTGGGTGATTATAGCAACCGTAAAGATTATTGCAGATAACAATGCACAAATAGACGCAAAAAACATCAGCCACGTATTCTTGCGCGGGACAGATGCAACCGTCCATGTATGACCACATATCGCACACTTTACCGGCGATGATGCAACGCCATCAACATTGTATTCGGTTTTACAAAAATCACATTTAATTTTCATGTTTGTATTTATACCATATTTTAATCTAAATTCAACAGGCGATATTTCGCAGAAACACGACGCTGGATTTCTGATATCGCGTTCATATATTCTGACACAGTTGCATTTTTGTTCGCAGATACCGCGCCAAATATTTGCCCAGATTCTGTTGCAGAATCACCTTCGTAATATGTCGCAAGGGTCGCCATTCGATTCAATTCTATGAACAAGGCGTCTGAAAACTGGGCCGTTTTGGAACCAACATCCCAAAAATAACGTGAATCAATGGAATCTTCTATCCTGTCATAGACAACCAAGCGCGGTGTCATAGAACCCGCAAAGCCGACAGATACAAACAATGCCTCAATACGGCCATAGGTCATGTCCAAAGATTGGTTTATTTTTAATAACGCCAAATCATCGTCTGCGTCGACCGACAGACCGGACAATGTCAGATTTGTAACCCACAGATTTTGTGTTGTTAGCGACGACATTTTTCCCGTATCTGCCAGTGACAGACGGCCGGAAATTTCCATATTTTTGGCATCCGATGATAAAATCCCAGCCACAACCCCAGAATCCGTAAAAAAAGCACCATCAATCGTCGTGCGATTGTCAAATATCAAATTGTCAGACACAACCTGGGCCGCGGATAAGCCATCGTTAAATTCTGCATAGTCCGCATTTACAAATGATGAATTCTTGATATCATGCCCACCCAAATTTAATGCAGACATCATCTTTGCATCATCTGGGCTGTCAGATGGGACACGCCACAGGTACAGTGCACCATCGCGATTTACCGGGGTCGTTTCAATAATTCCATCATCAATGTCAATCCCCATATCAACAGCATCTGTGTGCCATGCACCAAATGTGCCATAGGCATGCGTACCGTCAACAAACCCCATAGAACCACCAGATAAATTTACAATTTCACGCGTTCGCAATGGGGTAATATCATCAGCCGAGCGAACGACAACACCCTGTAATGTAGACTGGCCGGCAGAATCACTGGATTTCAATATTCGCAACTGATACTTGTCCGCGCCAGAATCTAAAATGGATTGCGGCAAACCAAACGGAATCAATTCAGACATCTCTAAACGCGTAATATTACGTCCAACTGTTCGCAACAAATCAGTACGATTCGCAATAATATACCGTTCCAGCGCAACCTGAATTTCCGTCATATTATTTGTTATCGCAATGTTTTGTGCACGAATGATGGCATTTTGCTGGTACCGGAAAACAAACGGTATTACCAAAACCGCCAGGGCCACGGTTAACAACAACTCTATTAACATGCTGCCACGTGAATTATTATGAACCGAAAAAATGCCAGATTTGATTTTCATTTATTTTATTGTTCCACGGTTGAAATATTTGCATAGCTTGTTTTTTGCCAACCACTGCGAACCAATGATGAAAACGCGTTACGCGATGGCGCAGTCGGCAGATCAGCACGCGATAAATTAAAACGCGAAAATTCCGGTGGGCGGGTCGACTGAAATACCCAATTGCCAATCTTTAGCGGCGGGGTCGTAGACATCAACAATTCACCTGATACCGTTAGACCAAAGTTATCAAGGAAAATCATCTCTTCGGCAAAAATATACGGAACCGCAACAGAATTAGCAGTAATACCGGTAAAGTCATCTATTGTGCGCGAACTGTCGGATTTTAAAACAAAATCGCCAGATACATTTATAGAACCAGATACCGTCGCACGGTCTGTTATTAGACGACCGGATGTTGTAAATTTATTGCCGTTGATGTTGTCCGCAAGAACATTTCTGAAACCAGACATATCACCAGACACACGCAGGTTTCCAATCGACACGTCCGCACCGTCAAAGTTTGCACCAGATGAAAAATACGCCGTATTTGATTCCAGATTGTCTGTGTCAACAAATGCAGTGCGCGCATTTTTTATACGCGCAGATTTTCCATACACCGTCGCGACATTGTATACATTGTGATGCGCCACGTTTAAATCACGCTGCATCATATTTAAACCATCGGAACCAGATGTTGCACGATGCAGATAACGCGACGTATCAACGCCCGCAACATCGCGCGAAATACGATATATCAAATCACCAGGCATAAAATCAGGCGCTGCAACCGCCCACGTATTACCATAGGCCACAGAATCAGTCCCAACAACCGCCGCATCACCACCAATATGACGCGCAATTTTGTTTGTGCGCATTTCTGTATCAGCCAATTCAAACGCAAGATAGACATCCGTTATAGACGCACCGTTAACCGAATACTTGTCAATCAAACCTGCGGCGGCGTCTGGTGATATAGAATCTAATTCAGATTCATCCAGTCTGATTTGGGCATTATCGGGCCATTTGTCCTGGTTCATGCGCACAAAATTCAATGCGCCGTCACGCGTAGACATTATACGTTTCGCAACAGCGATATCATGAATGGTGTGATTGGTTTGCGCAATCTGTCTGTACACAAACGGGGTCGCTATGGCAATGATTGCCATGGACAGTAACACTTCGATGATACTGGCACCACGATTTTGATTATTAAAATTTTTTATCCTAGATACAATCACTGCGACCTGCCATTAAACACGATTTAATATCTATACGTTTTTCTAGACGCTGCCAGTATACATACTGACATATCAAGTACTGCGACAAAGACTGTTTATTATAAACGCCATCAAATTCTGAAATTATCGATTTACAGTCAACCAAATCACCATCGTCTGATGCAGGGTCTGAAATAATTTGAAATGCATCATTGTTTATATTTGATACCCACGCATCGGGCAACAAAGTCGTTCCACCAGGTCGGATATCAATAATAACCGTACCAGACGCACCATCGTTCAGGGCATTAGACGTTTGGTCACGTAATGTTACATTAGATGTGTATAGGGTTCCAACCTCTATCCCCGATTTATTATTGTATGTCAATGTATCAGAATCTATAAAAACATCCTGACCACGCGTCGTGTTCAAGTGTGACGATATATCTAAACGTTCAGCGGTAAAATTGATATTACTGGTCACAACATTACCACGAACATCCCATTGCCCACCACCAGTAAATGCAGTACGTCCAGCCGTCATTGACAATTCGTACACAGAGGTATCAGTAACTGTAAAATTTCCAGCATCACCGAACATAGATATCGTTTTCACATCAACAGAATCTGCGTACAATGTGCCGCGGGTCAGTGTTAATGCAGAACCACCTGTTTTGCTTTGAAACACAGCCTTAGATGCATATATATTTTTTATGTCATTTCGCATCTTTTTACCGGATTCAATCCCAGAAACAGATAACGTATCAAACTGGGCACTGTCAAATTCACCGCGAACAGAAAATAAATTACCCGCGCCATCCAGAACAAAGCCCCCCATATCCAAATCTGACAAAAAACCACTGGCATCCAGGTTGGGTTCATTTCTGCGCACAACATCAGAATATATGTCAGACAATTCAATCCCGACATTTATTGCGTCATCAGCATCCGCCGCATAAAAACCAATTCTGCGAACCAGTTCCGCACGCTGAACCCCAGATAAATTCCCCCCAGACAGTTGCAGGTACGCAGATACCGAAGATGGCGTTTTGTGCAAAACCAGGGCTATATCCTGACCCAGCGCAGTGCGCGGCACAAAACCCAATGGCAACCCATACGGTTCCAACAAATCAACAAAATCATCACCAGAAACAACCGTCGTTTCATACGGGATATCACGCGCATTTTCACGAATAAATATGCGTGCAGCCGTCTGGGCAATATCAACCTGGCGCGCGGCAGAATACATGCGCGCATCAGTGTCGCGCCCTGCAATATGCCGCGACATAAATGGTATAAACGCAAAAATCAGCCCCAAAGCCAATAGCGCTTGAAGTAAAAAATTTCCGCGCTGTGAATGCAAGGTAATGCCCCCTCCTATGAATGACAGCATAGCAACAGAAAAAAATTATTGCAATCGCTTTTAAGTTGATTTATCATTTATTGTGTAAGATATAACAGCATATGGTTTGTTGTTATTAGTTAAGGTATTTCCTGATTTAAAAAGATAAGATATGCAAAGTAAAAAAAACCAATCCAATGTCGGACAGATGATTCAACGCTGTCATAAATGGCGCCAAAAACGCAAACAGTACATAGACCAAGCACGTCAGACCGCCGACGAAATTGAACGCGAACGCCTGTTACAGACGGCTGAACACTATGGCAGAATGGTCAACACAGAACAGGAAAAAATCGATTCAACACGCGATCCAAAAGAAAAAGTCGCCGCCGAAGAACAGGTGACAGAGGCCGCCGAATCAAACGACGAAGAAGAATCACCGTTCCCAGATTTTATAACAAATTTATAAAATTCAATTGTCGCGCCAAATGGCGCGTTTTATTTGTTGAAATTTGATGTCGGTTTGCTATGCTGGGTGAGACAAAAGGAAGACAGACGAATGGACAACAGCTATACCGTTTTGGCACGCAAATATCGCAGCCAGGATTTTAAATCCCTTATCGGACAGGACGTATTGGTAAAAACACTGACGACGGCAATTAATACGTCGCGTATTGCGCATGCATATATTTTCACAGGAATTCGTGGGACTGGAAAAACCAGTACCGCGCGAATCTTGGCCAAGGCGTTAAATTGTCTGTCGACGGACCGGGCGACCGCAGAACCATGTGGAACATGCGAAAACTGTCGCGCGATTGCGGCAGGACAACATATTGACGTGATGGAAATCGACGCGGCGTCACATACAGGCGTCGATAATATGCGCGACATCTTGGACGGCGCACAGTATCGACCAACAAATGGACGATATCGCGTTTACATTATCGACGAAGTTCATATGCTGTCTACGTCTGCGTTTAATGCGCTGTTAAAAACACTGGAAGAACCACCGGCACATGTAATATTTATTTTGGCAACAACAGAAATTAGAAAGGTTCCGGTCACAATTTTATCGCGCTGTCAACGGTTTGATTTGGTGCGCGTACCGGTTGATACACTGAAAAAACATTTTGCATGGATTGCAGAACAAGAAAAAATCGAGCTGAGCGATGGCGCAAACGAATTGTTGGCGCGTGCCGCGGACGGTTCTGTGCGTGATGGGCTGTCACTGTTGGATCAGGCAATCGCACAAACCGGCGGACACGTGGATGAAGCAGCGGTGCTGGATATGCTGAAACGCGCGGATCGTGGTGTTGTTGTTGATTTTATGAAAACGCTGTTATCTGGGGATACAGCGGCGGCACTGGAAAAAGTGGACGCGATATATAACAATGGCGCAGATTTATCTATGTTGCTGATCGACATGATGGAATGGACGCACTGGGCAACACGTATGCATCCGGCGTTGCATGCAGGTGATGTAACGAATTCACCATATACCGCCGATCAACGCGAACAAATACAAAATTTAAATGGACGCGTCACACTGAATACCCTGTCACGCATATGGCAGGTTATGGTGGCGGCTGTGCCCGAAATGCAGGCCGCGGCAAACCAAAAACAATGTTTTGATATGCTGGTCGTTCGTATGATGCATATTGCAGATATGCCGTCAGTGCCAGAAATTATTAAACAGCAAGAATCTGCAAATCGTGTGCGTGATGTAAAAAATATTTTTGCAGATCGTATGGCCCAACAGGCAGGAAACATTACGTCCGACACGCCACAAAAAACGCACGCCATCACAATAACAACGACAAATGAATTGGTGCGCACACTGCAAGAAACCAAGGAAATTTTACTGTATTCTTATTACAGCAATAATATCGAAGTGGCTGAATTTACCGATGGTAAAATTAAATACTTTGACCGCAAGGGGGATGCAGATTTTGCACACAAATTGGCAACATGGCTGAATGATAAAACAGGCAAACAGTGGCACCTGGAACGCGTTTTGGAATCTGTAAACACACATACAATGAATGAGCAACAGCATGAAGAACTGGTTGCGGACCCGCTGGTTGCCAGCGCTATGGACTTGTTTGCAGACGCAGAAATAATAGGAGTAAAATAATGCAACAACAATCAGGACGTTCTTTGATAGAAGTTATTGGCGTTATGGCAATTGCAGGTTTGATGACCGTATCAGCACTGGGGGTTTATAATATGTTGCGCAAAAATCAGGCGCGCACAATCGCAGTCGCAGAACTGGAACAGATTGCGCAGAATACAAAAATGCTGTTGGAAATGCGTGGCACATACGAAGGGGTGTCTGTGGAATACCTGATTAAGGCCGGCGCACTGCAGTCTGAGAAAGCGCCAATCGGCGGTGACGAATGGTCGGTCGCCAGCAGCGCAGACGGAAAATCATTTGCGATAAACCTGGTCGATTTGACAACTGGTGAATGCGATTATTTTGTGGCTTCAAAACCAAAATGGGCGACCGCAATTTTGGTAAACGGATTCGAAACAGGGGTGACAGATAATTGTTTCAGTTCGGATACAAATCAGATTTCATTCATAGTGGAATAAATGCACACAAAGAAAATTATTTTGGCAATGTTAATAACCGCTGGGTTGGGCGCATGCACACCATACCGCACCCCCAGCAGACAAACATGGTCATCGTATTTAAATGGCGCCAGCTTTACAGACATGACAGAAATAAGCCGTGTTGCAAAACGCCCTGTATACCTGGGGGCGGGTGGCGTGTTAATAGGCGACGCAACACACAAGTCAAACGCGATGGATTATGGAAATAAAATCGAAAATGATAATGCAATCGCAACACAATATATGTCTGAACTGGAATACGCAATGTATGACGCATTGCGCAAACCTGGAATTTCTGTCCAGCGCGCCGGCACAGATGTTGTTGTGATTTTGGTGCGCGACGCGATTATGGAACTGAACGTGGCGGAAATATCTGCAACAGGTGCAGACACATTGAATACAATCGCCAAAATATTAAAAAAGTATAACGCAACATTTTTGGAAATTGCCGGATACACGGACGCCATGCGCGACACAAATGCGTCACAGGTATTATCACAAGATATGGCACAACGCGTCGGCGTGTATCTGAGCCAGCATGGAATAAACACCACACGCATGTTCATTGTTGGACGTGGTGCCACACGACCAATCGCAGGTCAAGATGACATTGGCCGCCTGACAAACAGACGGGTTGAAATACGCATTGCGCCCGCACGATAAAAAATCCGCCAATTGGCGGATTTTTATTTTACGATAACGTATTTCTTTTTCGTGCACTTTTTTGCGCAACCGCATTCTTTTTTCACAGCAGGCGCCAGAACCACGCGTTCTGTACGCTGGGCCGTGCCAAAATTATCGCGCAAATACAGATCACGACAGCTGGTGTTGCGATATACAATCTTTTTATCCAAGTCCAAAGAACGAATATCTTCGGAATAGCGACGACCACGTTCCGCGGAATAGAATACACAATCATCACCATCTTGGGTATAGCGAACGCCACCCTTGTAATAATCATAATAGGACGAACAGCCCGACAAAACCAACAAGCCAAATATCGCGAATAAAGCATTTCTCATTTTTTTACCCTTTGTGTAAAAAACCGATATCTCTGTCCAGCCCCCGATTCGTGATAATTGTGACACAAATAACAGCACTGTCAACCAAAACCGATAAAAACCCTACTTTTCCATTGTAATTATGATATAATTGTCCCAAACCAAGGATATTAATTATGAGATACGATGAAATGGGACTGGTAAACACCAAAGACATGTTTGCAGACGCAATAAAACGAAATTATGCGGTGCCTGCATTTAATTTTTACAATATGGAAACGATGACGGCAATTTTAAACGCCGCAAACATCGCACGCAGTCCGGTAATTTTAGCGGTATCTGAATCCGCATTGAAATACATGGGGCCAGACATGCTGATGGGCCTGATTCGTGGTGCAAAAATCACACCAGATGACAAGGTTGCGCTGCACCTGGATCATGGTAGCAGTCTGGATTCATGCATGTATGCAATAGAAATGGGATTTTCGTCCGTTATGATCGATGCCAGTAAAATGAGCTTTGATGAAAACGTAAAATTAACAAGGCAGGTTGTGGAACACGCACACAAAAACAATGTTTCTGTCGAAGCAGAACTGGGGGTGCTGGCGGGTATCGAAGATGAAAATACGTTCAGCGAAAAATCCAGCTATACAAATCCTGCGGATGTTGAAAAATTTGTTAATGCAACAGGGATTGATTCACTGGCAATCGCAATTGGAACCAGCCATGGCGCGTACAAGCGTCGCCGGGATGACGAAGAACTAAGATTTGATATTTTGGCAGATGTTGCTTTGCGATTACCGGGTTTTCCATTGGTTCTGCACGGCGCATCAAATATTCCACAAAAACTGGTGACAACAATTAATGAATTTGGCGGAAAAATATCAGGTGCACGCGGTATCGATAAGAAGCAATTAAGACAAGCAACAAAAATGAACGTTTGCAAAATTAATGTAGACAGCGATTTACGACTGGGATTTATGGCGGCAACACGTCGAACACTGGCCGAAAAACCAGAAAACTTTAATCCACGCGATTTTTTAAACAATGCGCGCGTCACCATGACACAAATTTGTCTGGATGAAATTCGCGACATCATGGGATCTGATAATAAACTGGGGTAATAATTATGACACATGAATTTCAAATGCGACTGGATGCGATGCGTCCCGAACGTATGCGCACAGTGGCATTAGCAGCAGCAACTGATGCGCACGCATTACGATCATTGGTGACGGCATACGAAATGGGATTTGCACAGGCAATTTTGTGCGGAAACGCAGACGATATCAAGAATGTGGCACACAAAAACAATCTGGATATATCACATTTTGAAATCGTTCATTGCGATGATGAATTGTCTGCGGCGGTAATGGCGGTATCACTGGTACGCGATGGACACGCAGACATTTTGATGAAGGGGCAAATTCATACCGCAGATATTCTGCGCGCGGTGCTGAATCGCGAAACGGGTATTCGTGGGGATGGGATATTATCACATGTATCGGTATTATATTCACAATCACAAAATCGACAACTGTTTTTAACCGATATCGCGATGGTGATGTATCCAGATTTAGATAAAAAAATAGGTTTGGTGAAAAACGCGGTATCGTTCGCCAATCACATGGGGGTGGCGTGCCCACGCGTTGCGCCACTGTGCGCGGTTGAAACATTGAACCCGGCGATGCAGGCAACGGTTGATGCGGTGACACTGCGGGAAATGGGTGAGCGTGGCGAAATAAAAAACTGCATAATCTCGGGCCCGATTGCAATGGATATTGCGATTTCGCCACAGGCAGCCACAGCCAAGCAATACAACGGCCCAATCCATGGTGACGCAGATATATTGCTGTTTCATAATATCGAGGCCGGCAACAACACCATCAAGGCAATGGTACAATTTGGCGACTGGATATTCGGTGGGGTAATTGTCGGTGCACGCGCACCAATAATTGTTAATTCGCGGTCTGATTCTGAATTGTCTAAACTGTTTTCAATTGCGTGTGCGTGTACAATGTAGTTTTAAAGAGTTTTTTTATGTCCAAGGAATTATTTAATCTTGCTAGTACAAATTTCGATAAATATCTAAAGAATTTCAAGGAAAATAATGCAGATGTATTATTGCCATATTCACGTCTAACCGATTCCCAGTGGGACCAGCTGAACGCAGAATTAGAATCTGAAAATGTTATTATGTACCCTGTAACCCGAGATGGAAAAAAGTACATGTCATTTTCTTGGTTGGCGTTTGTAGAAGAAGCAATTGCAGAACCAAAAAAAATAGTGGCACGTGATGCGGTTATGGATTCTTTTTTTGATGAATACGATGCAGTTGATTACAAGGGGGTGCCTATATTTGTATATGCCCCAGACAGGTTGGGGAAAGGGAACGCAGAAGGATATGCAGAAAAAATTATGGCCAATGGGGAATATTATGCAACTTCATTAAAAAGAACTGGTGAACCAAACGGAAATTGCGTATTGATTGCAATCAAAAAATCAGATGCTAAAAAAATAGGCGCTGTGTATCAGGATGATGTTTTGACAGAAAAAATGGATAATTCTGCAGCACAAAAAAAATTATCCCAAATTTATGGGCGCCCATTGACATATATCAATGGTGTCCCTGCTATGGTTGAATCGTCTGCGGATTTTGGTGTTTTTCATGGGCGGCCTGTTGCGTTGGTTACGGTTGGTAAAAAAAAGATACCGTTCTATATTTCATCAGGCAGCGCAGGCAAGACAGAGGTATTAGCTGGCAAGTGGGTTTTTTTTGGCGGAATAACCGGCGATCATCATCTGCGCAAAGGTTTTGTTGAAGATATTGTCGCGCATTATCGTTCGCCAGAATTAAAACAGATTGCAAATGCATTGGATGAACAAATTGGCGATGTTCGTGATACTGTTGATGTGTTAAAAACGGTTGGGCGTAAATATCTTGGTGGTGTTGGTGTTGTTGCAAAAATGTCGGATGGACCTGAAATCAGCCGTGCCAGAATCAACAGTGATATTTTCTTTCCGGAAAATGATGGTATTTTATTATTTGATATCAAATCTATGACTGATTATATAAAAACTTTATGCACAGAAATTAATAGACAACAAGATTTAGAAAAAAATAATAAATTTAAGAATGGGCAGGCAAAGGTTGAACAGACAAAGAAATACAATGTGGATAATTCTGCTAAATTGGACCAAGGCAGTAAAAAATTAAAGTCCAAATTGTTAAAAGTATTTACATTTGGAAACAACGGTAAAAGTAACGATTAAAAAAATCGGTATTTGTGCCGATTTTTTTCTTGCAATTGGGTGTTTCATGCCCCACAATCGGTGGGCATTTTTAATTAAACGACAAGGAGAAACCATGAGTAATAAATGGGTATATACCTTTGGTAATGGCCAGGCCGAAGGTCAGGCAGATATGAAAAATCTGCTGGGTGGTAAAGGTGCAAATTTGGCAGAAATGAACTTGGTTGGATTGCCTGTTCCAGCAGGTTTTACAGTCACAACTGACGTTTGTACATATTACTATGAAAACAATCAAACATATCCCGCTGATTTGATGGACCAGGTACGCAGTGGTATCGCACACGTTGAATCAATTATGGGCAAAAAATTTGCAGATCTGGAAAATCCATTGTTGGTGTCTGTACGTTCAGGCGCACGCGTTTCTATGCCGGGCATGATGGACACAGTTTTGAATTTAGGTTTGAATGACGATACAGTAAAAGCGTTGGCGAAAATTTCAGGCAATGAACGCTTTGCATACGATTCATATCGTCGATTTATCATGATGTTCAGCGAAGTTGTTATGGGCGCAGACATTGACCTGTTCGAACATACACTGGAACGCATGAAGGAAGACAAGGGTTATAAACTGGATACAGAATTGACAGCCGATGATTTAAAAGAACTGGTTGAAAAGTTTAAAGAAATCGGTGTTAAAATCGGTAAAGTGTTCCCACAGGATCCATGGAAACAATTGGAAATGGGTATTGGGGCAGTATTCGGTTCTTGGATGAGCAAAAAGGCCATCACATATCGCAAATTAAATAACATCCCAGCCGATTGGGGTACCGCAGTTAATGTCCAGGCAATGGTATTCGGAAATTCTGGTGACGATTCTGCAACAGGTGTATGTTTCAGCCGTGACCCAGCCACAGGTGAAAATAAATACTATGGTGAATATCTGATTAATGCCCAGGGCGAAGACGTTGTGGCCGGCATTCGTACACCACAGCCTATGAGCAAGGATGATTCAGGTCGCCTGTCACTGGAAGAAGCGATGCCAGCAGTTTATAAAGAACTGTGTGATGTTCGCGAAAAACTGGAAAAACATTACAAAGACATGCAGGACATGGAATTTACAATCGAACACGGGAAACTGTGGATGCTGCAATGCCGTAACGGCAAACGCACAGCAGCCGCCGCCGTTCGCATGGCCGTAGAAATGGTCGAAGAAGGATTGTTGACCAAAGAAGAAGCCATCCTGCGCGTTGGTGCGGACCAGCTGGATCACTTGTTGCATCCAATGTTGGACCCAAAGGCAGAAAAGAAAGTTATCGCAACAGGTTTGCCTGCATCACCAGGCGCCGCAGTTGGACAGGCTGTATTTAATGCCGAAGATGCAGAAAAATGGGCATCCGAAGGCAAAAAGGTGATGTTAATCCGTATCGAAACATCCCCAGAAGATATTGCGGGTATGAACGCAGCCCAAGGCGTTATCACTGCACGTGGCGGCATGACATCACACGCGGCGGTGGTTGCACGCGGAATGGGTACACCATGCGTATCTGGTTCACCTGATATCAAAATTGATTATGAATCCAAAACACTGAAAACAATATCTGGCGTTGTTATCAACGAAGGCGACTGGATTTCAATCGACGGGGCCAAGGGTCAGATTATCGAAGGAAAAATCCCAACAGTATCCGTTGAATTAACAGGTAACTTTGGCACGTTGATGGAATGGGTTGACCAAATCAAAACATTGACAGTCAAGGCAAACGCTGAAACACCAAAAGACGCAAAACAAGCACGTGACTTTGGCGCCGAAGGTATTGGTTTGGCACGTACAGAACATATGTTCTTTGACCCAAGCCGTATCCAGGATATGAGAGAGATGATTCTGGCCGAAGACGAAGCGGGTCGTCGCGCAGCGCTGGCCAAATTGTTGCCATATCAAAAGGCGGACTTTGTTGAACTGTTCAAAATTATGGATGGTCTGCCGGTCACAGTTCGTTTGATTGACCCACCACTGCACGAATTCTTGCCACATACAGATGCAGAAATCGAAGAATTGGCTGCACATATCGGCAAGTCTGTTGAATTCATTAAACAGCGCGCAGAACAACTGCACGAACAGAACCCAATGTTGGGTCATCGTGGGTGCCGTTTGGCAATCACATATCCAGAAATCTGCGAAATGCAGACACGCGCAATTTTGTCTGCGGCATTGGAAGTTAAAAAGGCGGGCGTTCGTGTATTCCCAGAAATCGAAGTCCCATTGGTTGGTTCCAAGAAGGAAGTCGATATTGTCAAGGCTGTAATTGATGCAACTGCGAATTCACTGTTTGCAGAAACGGGCGAATCTGTTGAATACACAGTCGGTTCAATGATTGAATTGCCACGTGCAGCTGTTTTGGCAAATGAAATTGCAGAATCTTGCGAATTCTTTGAATTTGGGACAAACGACCTGACCCAGACAACATTGGGTATGTCACGTGATGACACGGCCAAAATCTTGGACGAATATCGTGCACGTGGTGTGTATGTCGCAGATCCATTCGCATCTGTTGACCAATTGGGTGTTGGTTTGTTAATCAAAGATGCGGTTAAGAAAGCCCGTGATACTAAGGGGGAGCATATCCACCTGGGTGTTTGTGGCGAACACGGTGGAGATCCAGAATCAATCGCATTCTTCCACCAGTGCGGATTTAACTCGGTATCTTGTTCACCGTTCCGCGTGCCAATCGCACGTTTGGCGGCAGCACAGGCGGCGGTTAAATACCCACGCAAGAACTAAAAAAAATCCCCCAGTTGGGGGATTTTTATTTATGAATCAGCGGTTGCCATGTGCCGGTATCCAGGTTCTGTAAATCAGCAGGCAATTCGTTTTCGTCCAGCACATTCCATTTCTGGGTGCGACCAAATGGCCCGATTTTACCACGCACATTTAATTGAGCAGGGATATCCTGCCACATGACACTGGTGTATACTTTGCCTGTTTTTGGGTCCATAATTTTTCCGCCGCTGTATTCTTGGTCGGATTCGTCCCATTGCATATCCCATATTATATCCAGACCAACCATTTTTGGGCTGTCTTTGACATTATCTGCGATACGGGTTGGATTCGATAATGTTTCAGTAATTGCACCGTCTGTGCCATACAGCGCAACAACGCGACCCCCAACGTTTGTTTCGGCACCATCTGTATATTCATACAATGCAACAATCGATTTTGGTAAATTAGTTTCATCATCAATCGTCTGATAAAAACCGACGTGTGGCGCGGCCGCATAAACAGACAGTGGCAACAATGCACCAATAATAACAGATGTTAATTTTAAATTCATTTTTATCCCCTTTGGATTTATTTACATATTTGGACACAATAAATATTATACAAATTGCACTACGTTTTCAATATATCTCACAAAACAAGTTGACAAATCGACATTTTGGGTTTAAGATAACACAAAATCTTAACATAATGGTGAAAAATATGAATGAAATTTTAAAGAAAACTATTTTAGAAACAATAAAAAAATCAAATGTAGAAATCATCCGCAAAGATAACACAATCGAATGTATTGCCAAGGACGCGTCCGGAAAAGTATTGATCACATATGAAAGATATTTTGAATATAACACACAAAGACTGGTCATAGACGAATTAGACATAGTCCGTGCATGGAATGGCGACAGAACAAAACGCATTCCTGGGACAATAATGGATCTGTTTGAAATTCAAAAGGCTTTGTTTATGCGTGTTCAAAAACAACATTACGAACAGGCAAGAAAAAATTCATTAACAACAAAAGAATCTGCAGCAACTAATTTCTTGGTTGCGAACACACAAAAGACAAGATAATGGATATACCATCAGACTTTTTTTCATACAAAAAACTGCATGAATATATTCAAACAATAATTAGGATTAATTTTGTGTCTTTGAATATAGATTCGACAGGACAAATTAGAGAATATTCTGTGCAGATTAACGAACACCAAACAATGGCGTTTGTGGCGTATTCTTACGCAGGCGGAACAGAATATGAAATCAGTCTGGACGATATGGTTTTATTGAATATTCAAATTTCTGATAAAAACAGATTTCATACACCGCGCGAAGAACTGGTGATTAAAATATTCAACCTGTGTTCATCGCGTGTTGTATCACAAGAAATAGAAAAAATGTTTGGGGACATGAATCAAAAAACATATTCCTAGGCCGCGCGAACAACGCGACAAAATGTCACACCATATACCGCAGTGGCACCCGCACGAATCAGCACACGACGTAACTCAGAAAATGTTGCACCAGTCGTCATAACATCATCAACCAATAAAATTTTACGGCCGCGAATCCGGTCGGGTTTCACAACGGAAAATACACCACGTATGTTCGCCGCGCGTTCACGCGCATTCTTGTGCCCCATGTCATCACGGTATTTGCGACGAACAGAATCGTAATCAATCCTGATTCCAGATGCACGCGAAATCGGCTGTGCCAGCAAGGTTGCCTGGTTATAACCACGATGGAACAATCGACGCGACGCCAATGGAACCGGCATTATAATATCTGCATCCAATTTAATGTCGCGCATTGCCCATATCATCGCACGCGACATAAACTGTGAATATCTGATTTTACCACCGTGCTTAAATGGCAACATCGCAGAACGTGATGCGTCATCATATACACAGGCCGAACGTATCCAATCCAGTTCACATTCACCTGCCGCACAACCAGGGCACAATGGGGCGCCACCCAGATCCAAATCTGATGGGAATGGGTAACCGCACTTTGTGCATTTGGGACAATCGATCCAATTAATAGACAACCAACATTCTGCGCATAGTTCACCATGTATTGATACCGGCGTATCACACAGTGGACACGCCGGCGGAAATACAAATGTCAATATACGTTGAACAAATTTTACCACGACATACTTTTATATGTTTTTTTACCGATTGTATCGCCAAATATATCGCGTTTTTGCTGGGTCAATGTGTCATACTGATCACTGGAAATAATACGCAAAACAAATCCAGATTCATTACGGTTGGACAGCACAGGTACAATACGCTGTTGCGAAACACCGTTGTCTGTCAAAACCTGTTCAACAATGGCAAGGCGACGCGCCGCCAATTTACGACCATCCTTAGACTGGGTCATGTATTCAGGTATCGCCAGTTGAATTGCACGCGTAGGTTTGCTAACAACAATGCCCGCATATTCCGTCAACAAATTATAATTTTCACGCGACAATGCAGAATCCTCGTTCCTGAATTTTATTTTGATTTCCAGTGGACGAATGCCTGCCCCTTCGGAAATATCATGTTGGGCGGTAAAACCTTCGATGGAGGATGACATATCACTGGCCACATCAAATCTGTCATCGATGGCATATGTAGACAGGTGTTTGTTTTCTGATAAAAATGTTTTTCTGAACGCCTGGCGCAGTTGAGCCGGTGTCATTTTAGTCATATCGTCACGAACAGCAACGATTCGTGGCGATGTATTTTTTTCAACACTGCGCACGATAACATCGTCTGTCATTGGCACAACCATACGACGCAGGGATACGTTTTCTGATTCGTTTTTTTGTTCATTTGATGCAACGCGAACAGGGACGTCTGGCACAGAATCTGCAATCGGCGCTGCAATTACACGATTGGACACATTACGAACACTGTCATCGGCACGGCGCTGTAAATCATTCAAGCGTGCGATTTGGCTGTCAATTTCTGACAAGGGCGAAAACGCAGGCACAGACGGGGTCGAAACCGTGGCAACCGATGTTGCAGAATCAATATTTTCTTCGGGCAGTGGCGTATCCGAACGCATTACAGAAAATTCGTTTGGACGGGGCATACGTAACGCAGAATCGTTGCGCGCCCATAAATCATTACTGGGGCGACGTGGCGCCAGAATGTCATTTGATGCGATTATTTCAGCGCCGGTTTCCACGCCAACCTGGGGCGATGCGATTTTTTTCGCCGTGCGTGCAACAACCGTCTTTTTTCGTGTTGACTGGGGCTGCGTTTTTTCAGCGAACGCAACAGATTTGCCCGACGCAACAGATGTGTCAGTGACACCTTCGCCAAATGCGCTGCGCGCAGAAACACCGCCAGACGCAATATTCACAACAGGCAGACGCGCAGACGCAACCGTCGGCATAACGATAAGTAATGACAACACACTGATTGTTATATGACGCATGATTTTATTTCCTTCCGTTTCAATCATAGAACAAATGACGAATCGCACGCAAGCAGAAAATATTGTTTTAACGCGAATACCTTGCATAAAAATAATAGACTGTTATAATTCGCTGGGTGTAATGTAAAATATAAGGATATTTTTTATGCTAAAAAAGACAGACGTTGTTTTATTCGATTTTGACGGAACTTTATCTGGACCGGATTCAAATGTCGCGTTTGCAAAGTATTGTTTCAAACGCAGTGTTCGACCATGGCTGTATTTGCCACTGATGGGAATATGCGCAATCGCACGATGGGTTAGGCCTGATGGCGTGTGGTGGCGCGAAAACATACGTCGATTCATGACGCCAGATATGGTAAAAAAATTCGCCCCAGGTTTTATTAAACAGCACAAGCGTGAACGCTTTGGATGGGCAAAAGAAAAAGTACAGGCAGAACGTGATGCAGGACGCAAGGTACTGATGATATCTGCCAGTCCGGATTATTTGTTACCTGCCCTGGTTCGTGATATGAAATTCGATGCGGTATTTTGTTCAAAGATGAATAAGCACAAGCCGTGGAAGTATGATTTTCTGTGCTGGGGAAAAAACAAGGTGATGGCAATGGACGAATGGGCGCGCGATAATAAAATTATACCACATGTTGTGCGCGCATATTCAGACAGCAAATCGGATATGCCAATGATGGAAATCGCCGATGAACAGGTCTGGATAGATAAAAAAACAGGCCTGAGAAAATAAACCCAGTGCTTTTATGGGACAACAATGATAGAGTGTTTCAGGTAATGTTGCTTGAAACACTTTTTGATTTATTCAGTGCATCAACGGGCGCCATTTGTGGCGCGCTGTTTGCATTTTTATTAAACCGCAAGCGGAATAAAAAAATGTCATCCCAGCTGGTCGTCAGTCGCCAAGCGCTGGATAAAATTAAGCTGGAAAACGAAACGCTGTTGAAACAAATTCACGACAAAGAAAATATGATTTTGCAAATGCAGATGGAAATACTGGGCAATAAACCAGACAAAAAAAACAGCCCCAAGAAAAAACAATCACCCAACAGGTATACGTAAAACAATTATTTGCAAATAAGTCTTTTTTATCTTAGAATTTAGATGTTATGAAATTTAAGAAGTTTTTGCGTGTATTGTTAAATATATTCTTTTGGGGATTTGTCGCAGGTATCGCGGCATTGGCGGTGTTGATATTGATATACGGTAATGATTTACCCGATTATAAAAAATTGGCGACATATGCACCACCGGTGGCAACACGACTGTATGCGTCCGACGGTTCACTGTTGATAGAATACGCCGAAGAACGCCGCGTATTTATAGACTATGCCGACATGCCGACACAACTGGTCAACGCATTTATTGCCGCCGAAGATCAAAATTTCTGGACCCACCCCGGAATTGATATCCAGGGTATTACACGCGCACTGGCAAACAATGCACTGCGGATGTTTGGGTATGATACAACACTGTCGGGGGCGTCAACAATTACACAACAGGTTGCCAAGAACTTCTTTTTAACATCAGAACGCACAATATCCAGAAAAA
>JAZROU010000017.1:0-4889 GCA_045648865.1 Candidatus Enterousia sp. | reverse complement strand
GCCTGTTGTATATGTACCCGCAACTGCATCCGTACAACTTGATTGACCCGTTGTGCTTGTATATGTACCTGCTGCACATGCCGTCTGACTGCTTGCGCCCGTATTGGCAACATAGTAGCCCGCTTCCGCTGGTGTACAGCTGCTTGTAGCGCCATAGTAAACCTTGGAACTAGCTGGATTATACGTTCCGGCTGTACATTCTTCTGGGGCACCGCCAGACTCTGCAAGATAATATCCTGCTTCTACATTTATATAACACTTCTCAATACCTGCCGCCCCGCTGTCAGACGTATACCCAGCCCCAATTTCATCCGAACAGCTTTTATACCCCCGAGCTACTCCGTTAAACACATATGTTTCCTCTTTGGTTGGACAATAATATCCCGCAGTACACGGCAAACACTCAGCAGAAGCTGTCAAATACTGCCCCGCCTGACAGGTAATTTTCCAACACGCATACAAGGTTGTATGTGTGGACGAGTTTAAATCAGACGTCGCATACCCAGTTTTATCAATATACCGCGTTGTCGATAATGTACAAGCCGACGCAGATGCAGCATATCCATCAAACTCATAACCCGTCCTGGATGGAATCTCAATTGGATTTTGTGACGTCGTCATAGGGGTTTTAAAATCCTCATCCAAATAAAATGTTCCATTATGTTTGGCGTATATTTGCTCTGTACCCTCGCTGTTCACAGTAACTGTTGGGTTTAACTTAACTGTACTATGACAGTCATCCTGTGAACTTGTTCCTTCATTAGATGTCCATCCCTCCGGACATTTCTGTGGCTCCGTCGTTCCACCTTCACAGTAATAGCCCGCTGGACATTTTGTACATTTGTTACCAGGATCCGAATCAGGAGTCATATAATAGCCTGAGTTACACCTCGTATATTTCGGCGACGATGTGCATGTATACCCCGCTGCGAACGCATCAACAACAAAAAATGACAAAGCCAAACCAGTAAAAAAACCCAGAAAACTACGCATTCTTCCCATACTGTCCTCTCTTTTATATTTCATGGTAGAAAAATTCCCCCCACACGCGCAAGAGAAAAATACACCCACTATGAAAACAAGATAAAACAAAGTTTAGCAAGATAAACAAGACAAGATTTTCATAAAATGTTTGTTACCCCATGGCGACAAATAAAAATCCCCCGATTGGGGGATTTTTTATATCAAAGATTGTCCTGTCATCTGGGGCGGCTGTGCAATCCCCAGAATTTTCAGCATTGTTGGCGCAATGTCTGCCAATCCACCATCATGCACCGCCGGCGCATCATGTGCAACAACAACCAAATTAACGGGATTTGTTGTATGTGCCGTCCATGGCAGATTGTTTTTATCGTCCCACATTTTTTCTGCGTTTCCATGATCGGCGGTAATCAGTAACATTCCACCCATATTCAACACTGCCGGGACCAATCGTGCCAACTGCCGGTCCAGAAATTCCATTGCGCGCACCGCCGCATCAAAATTTCCAGTATGCCCAACCATATCGCCATTGGCCCAATTTAGTATCACAACATCATATTCACCCAACACCGGCAACAGGGCATCTGTTATTTCCGCAGCTGCCATTTCAGGCTTCAAATCAAACGTTGCGACATCTGGCGATGGCACCAGAATCTTTTTTTCATTTGGGAAATCTATATTTCTTTCTGCATCGAAAAAATATGTGACATGATTGTATTTTTCCGTCTCTGCAATTCGCAGCTGGCTAAGCCCATGTTCCGCCAGCACATCGCCCAGTGTGTTATCCACCGCCACATCTGGCAACAGTGCAGTGCACAATTCATTCAATCCTTCGCCATATTGTGAAAAACACAAAACATGTGCCTTGGTCTTCAAAATTTCGCGCATGATCTGACGGGCGCGATCACTGCGATAGTTTCCAAATAAAAAACCGTCCTGTGATTTAATTGGCAAATCGCCATCGATAACGGTTGGTTTTATAAATTCGTCTGTTTCACCACGTTCGTATGCCTGATTTAATGCATCATCAATATTTTTTGCCCGATATTCTGACGTTGCGTTTGCAATTGCATCAATCGCCAGTGCGGTTCGATCCATATTTTGATTTCTGTCCATCGCCCAATATCGCCCAGAAATGGTGCCAAATCGCGCACGCCCATCGTCCAGAGCAACACCCAATCTATTTTTTATCAAATCGACATATTTTTTTGCCGACCGGGGCAGGGTATCACGCCCATCTGCGATAAAGTGTATACAAATTTTTAATCCCGCATCTAAAATACGATTTGCGATTGTCAGTATATCATTAACATCGGAATGTACACGCCCATCAGACATCAGTCCACCGATATGGACAATCCCGCCATCCATCCGTACCGACCGAATAAAATCCGCCAGATACGTATTTTCATCCCAGTTTTCTATTTGAAATCTGCGCAAGAATTGGTTTACAACACGTCCTGCACCAATGGTAATATGTCCAACCTCAGAATTCCCCATTGTTCCATCGGGCAATCCAACCGACACCCCACTGGCATCCAGTTGCGCATGCGGATATTTTTGCAGCAATTCGTTCCAAAATGGCATTGCTGCATTCGCGATTGCGTTATTATTTTTATCTTGATTAATTCCAACCCCATCCATAATACACAAAACAAGTGGTTTTTTCATATTTTCCCCTTAAATTACGAAATTCCAGGATATCATAACTGTTTTTTAATTGCAAAAGCAAAAGAAAAATTGTATAAACTTTCTAGGAAGTATATCTTACGGAGAGGTCAAAAAAACATGAGTGGAAAACCATTTGTACCAAATTCGATAGACGAACACATTGGTCAGCGCATGCAGCTGCGTCGAATCATGATGGGCATGTCCCAAAAAGATTTGGCAAAAATATGCGGCGTCACATTTCAGCAAATACAAAAATATGAATCTGCGGGCAATCGAATATCTGCGTCCCGCCTGTTTGAACTCAGTGCGGCTTTGGAAACTCCTGTATCGTTTTTCTTTGCTGGTCTGCCGGGACATATTGAACGTGAACCACGAAACGGCCACCTGCCCAGGGCGCGCATATCTGACCAAGATGCCTTTGATCCTTTGGCAAAAAATGAATCATTGCAACTAATAAATTTATATTGGAAATTACCATCTGATGACCAGCGTGAAATCATCATGAAAATGTTAAAATCATTAAACGGCCAAGATTAATTTTATTTTTGCAATTTTCATAATTCTTATTCCCGAAAAACATCTGACTTTTTCGGGATTTTTTATTGTTCATTGCCACCAAACAAAAACCCCGCCAAACGGCGGGATTTTTGTTTCCTTCCTTGTCTCTTTACAATTTACTGATTGTCATTCACAACCGAGTAATTTGTTGTCCCCTTCTTAACCCGCAGGCTGTTTGAAACAACCGCCCCCAGGTTACCATAGAACATCGTATCGTCATCCATTTTGACTTTCAGTGTTGGGTTCGTGCGCTGTGCGCTGCGCAGATGGACAACTTTATCACCAAAGTGCAACTTGCGTCCACAGTCCGCGGCTTCGTTCGCACACAGTCCCGAACCACATGTTGTCAGCCCACTTGCACATGCCGTACGTGTCAGGCTGTCCGCACCAGACCAGTAACCTGATTCTACATCTCGACACACGTTCGCGAACAAACCATCCAACGTTGTATTCGACGTATCCTGTCCAGAGCCACCTGAAAACGCTATATTATAGTACCCTCCATTACACTTCAGTTCTGTTTTATTCACCCAACATGTCCTGGATGTACCATTAACGCCGTACGTATCTGCACCCGTATCGACATAGCAATGATACGCAGACATCGCACCATCATCTAATGTCTTTGCTTTAAATGCCACATTACAACCTGAACGTGTTGTATGATTTCCTGTGCCGCTACCATTCCAATACGAATAACTCACAACATTTGCCGTATCATTTTTCGCCGTTGGACATGATTCGCATTTGGTATTCCCTTCGCCTTCCGCATACGTCGCGCCGGTACACGCATCGCACGATGATGTTTCGCCATATTTTACTGTATGCGCCGCCTTGGCATATCCCGCCGCACATGTGCCACTGGCGGAACTTTCATTTGGCGTTTGGACAAATTTACCGCCTGCGACATTCATCAGACACTGTGACATATCTGAATACCCCGCCGAACCATCGCGATATCCCACCGGACATTGTTCTGGGCACGCATCGCCTGCGCCTACATCACCCCAACATCCGGCCTCAATCTGACCACACTCAAACTCTGCCAGACATCCATTGCCCGCCGCTGTTGGTGTTGCCGACGTACCACCACCGGTTGAATAGTACCCCGCCGAAACATTACCTGTTTCACTGGTTGTCGCAGTCTGGGCGACAGCATTGACCGCCGCACAATACTTACCCGCTGAACATGCCTTACATCCTGCACCCGCATTTGGCACATAATATCCCGCTGCACAGCTAATCTTACAGTCGCTTACATCATCGTGATCTGATTCTGTCGCGCTATCTGCAGTCTTATAACCAGAATTACAATTTTTTACATTTGCATCAGACGTCGATCCAGCCGAAACAGAGTGGGCCGCCGAATACCATGTTGTTGTCTTTGGCGTTGTACATGTTGCATTTGCTGTCGCAACCTGTGTTCCCTTTTTACATGAAATCGAACAATCTGAACGAACATCATGGTTATCCGCACTTGTACCTGTAATTGAATATCCATTCGGACATGCATATACAGTACCCGCAGACCAATTACTGGTTATATCAGCAGCCTTTGGCGAAACAGAACCATAATTAACCAACGCTGTTCCTGTTTTATAGTTGCTGCCCGTAACAACCGCACATGCCGCTTTTTCTTCCAGCACCGCCATACCCTTGGCGCATGAAATCTGACATGC
>JAZROU010000016.1:0-5849 GCA_045648865.1 Candidatus Enterousia sp. | reverse complement strand
CAGCACTTCACATGGCCGGGGTGTTGGTTTAGAATTCATGCGTAAAAAATTATTATTTCGTAAACTGCGCGAATACAGAAACCAGAACCACATTTGTTCTGCGTTTTGAAATTTTTCAGCTGTAACAATTGCCAATGTTTGTGTCATTTTTTCTTTCTCCTTTGTTTTTTATTCATATATTGATATATAGTCCAAGAAAAGATTTCTGTAAAACGTTACAACCAATGGTTGAAATGTGATTCGGAAAACTGATTCGGTTTGCGTTTTTTTATGGTATAAAACGAATCGGGTTTTATTCTTTCCGACATATATATCACTGATGTAATAAAAAAGTGCACAGCAAAATGTGCACATAAAATTGTGTTTTTCAGAAATTATTTAATAAATCACATATGTAAATCCCCTTTGGTTTATGTTTAAAAATAAAATCCGCCAACGGCGGATTGTGTTAAATTATTGGTGGGAAACAGTCACCACCCCCTTCGGGACAACAGTTAAATCCCTGGTCCCCCAGGTCGGTATAGATTTCGCCCGGACAACAACCATTTGCATCTGGTGCGACATTGCCTTCGCACAGAATTTGTGCTGGTTCTTCTTTTGGTGCATCAGACGCATATGGATTTTTTACAGTCCCATCTTCGTTGTATTGTACACCCAAAATTTCTTCATTAAATTTCTGTGAACCTGCCCCCCCTAATTGCATAATTTTTTCTTCATACTGCGCGGCTTGATCCTTGCGATATTCTTCATACTGTAATGCCTTTTTTGACTGATAATTTAACGAATCACAATACAGTTTCAGTGTGCTGTACGAATGCCCACCGCATTGGTTTAAATTTCCGTCCGTTACGCCTGAACATTCCTTTTTTACACGCCACAGATTTTTTTCGGGCTCTTGCTCGCAATATTTTATCACCTCAAATGATCGTGATTGTCCGATCCACGAATCGTCATCTGCAGGTGTCAAATTCATATCGTCTTTGGTGATATTGCGCCTTTCGTCGTTACCAAATGGCGCGACGGCGCACTTTTTCCCCGTGCTATCTGCTGCGTCTGGCGCACCACATGTAATTTGCAAATCAACAGGCGAATATACTGTAATACGTGTGCCTGCGGCGATCGTAAATGGTGGTACGGTATTATCCATCATATCGACCAACAACTTTTGTGCCACCTGGTTCCATGCGGTAATAATTTCATTTTTCGCCAGTTCCGATGAACGCATTGTTCCGCTTTGTACGACCGTGTTGTTGTCCAAATCAATTTGGTTAACAAACGCATCCGCCACCGGGTTTATCAAATTTACCGCCGCTGGAACAAATGCCGTCAGCATCGGCATAAAGAATTGTTCCATGTAATCCGTACTGCCGCGTCCTGGCACGCCAACACGTCCCTGGGCATCGCCTGAATATGGGTCGTGGTCAGCTGGAAAGTTAAATTCTACGCCATCTGGGCGAATAAATTGATACCATTTTATATTCATGCGCCCAATTGCCTTGTATGGTCCTGGCACCTCGCCTGTCACATACCCCAACAGCAATGTCCCAGTTGGAATAACTATGGTTCGTCCGTTATCTGAATAGACATTTCTGTCCACCGTTGCACGGACTGGTACGCCCAGGCTCAACGCGTCAATATCTGCGCGTACATCGGACACGATTGTGGCTGGGATTGGTTTATACTGACGCAGAACAAAAGTGCGATCATATGGCGCGGTGGACGTAACGGTATTTTGCCCCGTTGTGCCAAATATTACATCTTTGACCGGGGCCGGTCTGATAACACTTGCGAAACCGCCGTTTTTATCACCCAGGCGCATCGCCCCGCCACTTTCAACCCCCGACACATCTTCCAGTTGTTGTGCGCGGTTTACTTTCTTAACAGCCGGCGCATTACTCAGTTCTGGTATTTCGCCACTGCTGATAACTGAAAATCCGATATGGTCCGCATCTGTTCCGATTTTTTTACCATCGTCATCTGTTATTATTCCATTGGTTGGGTTGTATATTCCTGTCGGATTTTTACAATCTCGATCTGAAAATGGATAAAATTTATATACACCACTACTTGGTTTAATCCACCCGATTTGACGCCCCGAATTTCCATAGCCTGGAAATGCAAAGTCCGAACATCCATCTGGAATTACATATGATGCAGTATTGGTTTCTGTTTCAACAACATCTGGCGCATCAAACACCACAGGTGGGGCAATTGCCTCAATTTCTTGTTGTATTTCCTGTTTTGGCGTTATTGGTTCTGTTGGTGTAACGACGTCTGGTGTGACAACAGTTGGTGCTTGGGCTGGTTTTTGGGGGTCATGTGGTAAAATTGCCCCCAGTGTCAACACAATTTTATCTGTGCGTTTCATTGCAACCGTTTCATCTGCATCATGCCAATCGATAAATACCGGAACATTTTCAACATCCATACTTTTTGTTGGTGTAAATGTCACTTCTATGCGACACCCAATTGCAGTGATTTTATCCATGCTAACGCACGTAGAACCGACTACCAATCCTGTTACATCATCTTTATGCCAACGTACGTCGATAATTTTTACAGGCGCTGTTGCAGAAACTTTGATAGTTTGGGTTTTCTTATCGCCAACAACAACGTCTGCCCAATTAATTATATTTGGGTCGATTTTTAGTACAGTTGGCGCCTGATCTGTTTTGGAAATATCCTCTTGTTTTCTTTCACCGCTTAACAACAACGTCAGCAATATTATCACCATTATAAACGCAACCACCAGCAACAGCCACTGCACACGCTTTGGTGTGTTCTGACGTAATTCTGAAAATTGTTCTTTCAGTTTGCTCATCCCCTAAACCCACTGTTTTTATTGCATACGAACCACGCTGCAACTGGTTTCGCTGAATTTCAACAATTTATCACACAGCGTTTGTGCAGTATCAATATCTTTCAATGGTCCAATACGCAGACGATATAAACGTGCCGCCGATGATGTTGCGCCTAATTCACCGACCCCCTGTTCATCAACCGCAAAGAACACATCTTTGGCATATGGGGTTAACAGTCCTTGGCCATCTTCGCCAGTGAATTTAGATAACAACATATTCCAATAATCGTCCAGTGCTTTGACCGATGTGTCAGATTTTAATTCAACAGCGACCCCGACTTGATTGCTGGGAATCAGTGGGATATTGGTCTGTGGCAAATATGCCCCCGCAGTATTGCGTTGCTGTGGCAACATGTTAACAACACTGCTGGTTGATTGTGGCATTGCCTGTGGCACCGTAAACCCAGCCGGCATATAATAACCTGCGCCTGTTGTCTGATTGACGGTTTGATTGTTGCCAACAAATACCGGTGTCCCGGTATAGTTCATGCCCATGTTCATCGCGCTCAGACTGTCGGTATAGGCTATATTGTTCAAAGATTGTCCTGACAACATGCTTTGTGCGACATTTGCCTCGGCCAGTGCCATCACAGACGCAGTATCTGCAATCAAGAACGGCTTTTCACGCTTTTTAATACACACGATTCTTTGCCCACTGCGCAGAACCATATCACCCACTGCTTCGACAATCAACAGACGACCATCTTCGCCATCTGTGCGGAATCCAACTGGTGATTCGCCCCCTTCGACCAACAACGACACCACCGGTCGCTGTGTCATGGCAATAACCTTGTCGCCAAAATCGATGTATGTAAATATGCGGTCGCGCCACACACGCTCTGGCGCAATTACGTAATCGTCTGGGTTTGGGACAAATATATCTAAATCAAAACGGAATTCAGACGGATCAATTTTTACAGATTTTATCCAGCCGTAATCTTCGCCATCTACACCAACCGTTGACGTTTGTGGGGCCGACTTTTGGAATATAGATTTTGCACCACCTGACGTTACGGCCGAATTTGCCATTGGCAATGTGCCATTCCCATCCAGCATGACATCGACCTGGGAATATGTAATTTCACTGGAATTAGACGGTTCGCTGCGCAAATAGAATATATATTTGTTCCCAGATTTTCCAGTCACAATCATATTTGTATCTGAACCCTGGTTTGAACCGGTCGGTGAAATAAACATCGTGCGATCACCCTGGGTCGCATCAATCTGGAATAAATCTTGGTTTCCAACGACTGCATCTGCGATTTGTTCACCATTTGGTAATGTTACCATTGTCACCATTCCGTTGCGTAATTTGATTGGTAACACAGATCCCGCAGACCACGTCAATTGCGCGTATCCTGGTTTAACACTGCCTGCGGCCATGTTTGCATTTGGATTGTTCCATGCATCTTGTACACCATACGCCATTGAATATGCAGGTAACGTCAACATCCCCGCCAAACAAACAACAAACAACTTTGAAAATGTCATACCAATCCTTCCTACTTTTTTACTTTTTTTTATTCATTCAGAAAGCCAGTATCCAATGGATCGCCGTTTTCAGATACAACCTCGTATTTTGAAACCCGTATCCCCAAAGGGTTGTCAATTCTGTCGGCCCATTGAATTTTTGTATTGTCTTCCGTTTCTAATTTTAATTTGATTGTATAATCTTTTGGTGCGGTCTGTCCAGCATTATCCGTGCAAAAATAACGAAATTTTACCTGGTATACATCCTCAGACGCCATGTACATCGGTGCGCCATCAAAATTAACCAGGCAGTTAAAGTTTGGTGCTTCGCTCATAATCGCGTTAAACATATCTGTATCTGTGAAATCAGCATAAACCTGGTCCGTTGACATTATGCGGACTGCGCCATTATTGCTGTTCCATTTTTGGTGCATTGCATTTGGGTTTGAAAATATTTCATTTCTGTGTCTGATATATTCGCGAACAAATGCCTTGGTATATCTGTCCAGATTTTCGCTTTTTGGTTGCATTTGTACTAATCGAACATCCAGGTTGTCGCGTACGACGGTCGTCAGAAAGAATATCTGGGGGCGGTTCAACGGAAACATCTTGTACACAGTTATGCCCAGCGTTGCCAGCACCACCAGTGCTGTTGCCAGCACAAACATCATAATTCTGGATAACAAAATTGGCGGTTCTACGCGATTTTGCACGATTTTCTCCCCCTTAGACGAAATGATTGTAGACAAAAAGTGTCGCCTTATGCAAGAAAAAAACTAAACACAACAAATTAAAGTTTTTTTTAGTGATGAAAATCTTCTTGCGCAAAATGTTAAAAAATATTATAATATTTCCGCTTGATTTTTTGTGTTCGTGTGCTATTCTGTCGCAGACTATATGTTGGCATATGGCACATTGATGACACACAGGGGCATAGTTCAACGGTAGAATATCGGTCTCCAAAACCGCGGATGAGGGTTCGATTCCTTCTGCCCCTGCCAATTTTATAGTTGTGGTAAAATTACGTAATTACAGGCAGATTTTATGAAGAAAATACTAGATTTTTTTAAGTCAGTTCGCAGCGAATGGTTTAAAATTGTGTGGCCATCGCGTGACAGTGTTATTCGTGCAACAATTATGATTCTGGTGTTTTCGGGTCTTGCAGCGCTGTTCTTTTTTGTTGTGGACAGTATATTGAACGCGATTGTCGGGTGGATTTTCTAAATACATCAAAGGAAGCATAAATGGAAGAAAAAATGCAGTGGTTTGTCGTGAATGTTCATACTGGGTGCGAAGATAAAGTTGCGCGCGGTCTGCGCGAACAGATTGACAAGCGTCGTTTAAATGCGTTGTTTGGCGAAATAATGGTTCCAACGCGCGAAGTGACCGAAATCAAGGCGGGTAAACGTGTCAAGGCAGAAAGAAAGTTCTTCCCGGGATACATTGTGGTTCAGATGGTTATGAACAACGAAACATTTACCTTGGTAAAACAGATTCCTCAGGTTGTTATGTTCCTGGG
>JAZROU010000015.1:0-15696 GCA_045648865.1 Candidatus Enterousia sp. | reverse complement strand
CCGTGGTTATACAACAGCGCGTACGCGTAAAGGCCACGGAGGTCATTCAACGATATGATTTTCTTAACCCCCTGACCGTCATTACCATGACGGTTTTTGTTTAATTAAACGAAAAAGGGAAAAGAAAATGAAAAAACACTTTATTTTAACTTCGCTGGTCGCGATTGCGATGTCGTGTCCAGCCATGGCGGCAACAGACGTCAAATTCAGTGGTGATTTTACACTGGCCAATGGTGAAACTGCAAATGTTGCGGATTCTTTGGCTGGAACTACGTATGAATACGAAAGAACAGACGGTACAACCGCGTCGGGTGTTGCGTATGATTCAGATCCAGTAAAAACAGACTTTACATATACAAATGAAGAAGGGGTAACAAAAAGCCTGCAAGACGGAACACCAGATATATCGACATATACCGGTGAAACAACCGCGTCGGGCGATATTGTAAGTACACAGACAATTGCCGCCGGTGCAACCGCCAGCCGCGAGAATTATACCTATAAAAACGGTGCAGGCGAAGTCGTAACACTGGGTGAAGCCGCCCAGGATATGGTGGAAACTCATACATTGTCAGAAGATTATGCGGGTGGTGCGGTTGCCACGATTACAAACGGAGCGTCTGATATTGCAGTTGACGGGTCAATGTATTCGTTTGAATTTGAAGGCCAGACATTTAAATTATCGACAGATGGTACGGCATATACTTTGAATGGGGTTCCGCAAGAAGAGCCTACAGAGGCGAGCAGTAAAGCGTTATTTGATTTGTTGACTGATGTTCGGGATGCCTATAATACAGATAAGGCGGCAATTGAAGCTGCAAAAACCACAACAGCTGATAATAAAGCGTTAGAAGATACTAATTTTGACGCAGCAAATAAAGTATTTAATGATGATACCGCAAGAATTGCAGAGCTGGATAAATGGTATGCATCTGTGGGTGACGCGACGGATAAATATAATGCGGCAATTGCAAATCAGCAGTCGGCCAAAGACGCATATGCGGCAAATGAAGCAGAGCTGAATGCAGCCAAAGGTGTTTATAATCAGCCAATTCTGGAAACAATAACCAATGGTGCAAATGATGCAATTGATAATGCGTTGGCGGAAAATGGTGCGATTCGTAATGAATTGGACCAGAAAGTAAGTATTGACGATGCAGAAAATATCTTTGCGGAAAAGCAACAGTGGGTTGACAACACGCTGGGGATTGAATCCGCAAAATCGGATGCGGTGTCAGATGCGCTGACCGGTGAAATTGCAGGCAATGAAACAACATTCAGTGGTGCAATAAATGCGATTGATGGCGCGGTGTCTAAAAATACAGCCGATATTGCCACAAACGCGGAAAATATCGCGCTGAATAAGACTGCGATTGAAACAAATGCAACAAACATTGCAGCAAACAAGACGGCCATAGAGGCAGAAGTTGCGCGTGCAACAGCAGCCGAAGTCGAATTGGATGGCAAGATCGCACTGAATACAGCAGCAATCGAAGAAGAAGTTGCAAACCGTATCGCGGGGGATGAAATGACATTGGCATCGGCCAAGGCATATGTTGATTCCAAGAACGAATTGGCATTAAAGTCTGCGTACGATTATACGGACAGCAAAGTTGATGCAATGGAAGAAGAACTGTCGGCGGGTATCGCCAGTGCAGCGGCAATGTCTTCGGTTGCGGTGTCGGGTGTTGGCCGTGGCGAAGTATCTGTGGGTGGTGGTTATGGACACTATAACAGTCAATCCGCAGTTGCATTTGGCGCGGCGATGGGTCTGACAGATAACTGGTCTGTGAATGCAGCGGCCGGTTTGGTAGATTCAAACGTCACATTCCGTGCAGGAACAAATTACAAGTTCAAATTGTTTTAGTTAAAAAAATCCCCCGTTTGGGGGATTTTTGTTTTTTAGATATAAATTAAATTATTTTGTTGCGAATTGCATTAAACATCGCAAACCCCAGTAATAATACCATTATGAATATAAATATCACAGCGGCCGTTTCGTCATGCTGGGCAAATGGCAGTTTCATGTTCATTCCGTAATATCCGACAATTACGGTTGGCACAACCAATATAATGTTCCACATTGTTAAACGATTAATGTTCGTGTTGGAATCCATGTTAATAATGCTTTCAAATGTTTCTTTGATTGATTTTAGCATTTTACTGTATGATGTAACGACTTCGGTTGCCTGGGCCAGCTCTATCCGGGCGTCTTCGGCCAGTTCTTGGGCGTCGTCTGTTTTGACAAAGCCGCGAACCTTTTCTAATTTGTCCAGCACCGCAACATTGCCACGTATGCCCGCCATGTACAGGGTGTAACTGTTTTCAACCTCTAACAAATCCATTAATTCTTTTTTGCGGATACGTTCTTGTAATACGCGTTTTGATGCCAAAACACGCTTGTTCAATTCTTTTAACATGCGCAGATACGATTCGGCAATGTAGTATATGATGTTTAAAATGAATTCTTCGCGTGATGTCTTTTCAGATTTTTTGATTTTGTCCAGTAAATCACAACGCTTGCGACATACGGTGATGACGCGATTCGATGACAAAATTATAGACAGTGGTTCTGTGTGCCACAGTGTGTCATTTTCGCGGTTGATAATAGGAAAACGAACAATTATAACCTTGTAATCATCTTCGATTTCCAGGCGGGGTTGTTCGTCTGGGTCCAAGATGTCGGAAATTGTGTCTTCGTCAATTTTGTACGCGGTTTGCAGTTTTTCAAAATCTTCGTGGTCGGGGTTGCCAACGTTCACCCAAGAGAATGTTTTTAATTTTTCTGTTACAAACATTTCTGTCCCCCTTGCGTTTTATATCGTGTAATATTTTAGCCTAAAAATTGTCGTTTTGCAATAATTTCTGGGAATATAAAACCATATTTTATTCCGTAATATATGCTAGAATACATGTAAACAAGGATGCGGAATATGGTGAAAAAATTTAACACAAATACCAGTGCGTTCAGTATCGCGCATTATATATTATTGTTCTTGGTGGTGGGGTTGTGTGTTGCGGTGGTGGCCTGGGTAATGATAAAAAATAAAAACCCAGATCCGACAAATAATGTGTCGGCAAATATTGTGCACGTCACAGATTCTGATCCGTGTGTCCAGCGAACGCGCCAGCTGGTCGCGCAAATGTGGGCGTATGACCCGAAAATGGTTCCGCAAAAATATTGGGATATCGCAACAAATTATTTGAACCAGACGATAACAACACGAACGTATGGTATATGCCAAGATGTCGCATTCACGTGTCGGGTTGGCCAAATAAGACGTGATTGTGATCCATGTGCGGTGCCCAGCGCGCGCGATTGGGCGCAAAGTATCCATGTCGCAGATTTGATTCGGCAAAATTGTGGTGCCCAGGCCACAGAATAAATATTTGCATTGTTTGAAACAATGCGATGTATCGATCTGTTGAACCCACTGATAAAAATAAAAACGGATATGAAATCCGTTTTAATTTTTATGGTCGGGGTGACAGGAATGTAATTCCCATATTCGCTGTTGCTCTATGGGCCCCTTTCGCCCTGCGGGCTCGAACCTGCATTGTTTGAAACAATGCGATGTATCGATTTGTTGAACCCACTGATAAAAATAAAAACGGATATGAAATCCGTTTTAATTTTTATGGTCGGGGTGACAGGAATCGAACCTGCGACCCCTTGCACCCCATGCAAGTACTCTACCAGGCTGAGCTACACCCCGAAACGTATGCAGATATTAATTCAGGGAAATGAAAATTACAAATACTTTTTTTTAGGGATTTGTATTCATGGTGATTTGCCATGTGGGGGAATGGCCGCGGGCCGGGGGGGGGTGCTGGATGACGGGGGCGTTTTGGGAAAAGACACGTATTGTTGTGGCGTGTGGGCTGGGGTATTATTTTTGTGTCCGGACAAAATTAACAATACAAAACAAAAGAGGATGAAAAATGTCAAAAACAGAACATAAACAGGGAAAATGTAAAAACTGTTCCAATATGCACGATTCAGGCTGTAATAAAAAGCCGGGAATGGATAAAAAGAATTGTGACAAATAGATAAAATTATTCCCCCAACGTAATTGGGGGGATTTTTTGTGCGGCAGATGTAAATAATCCCTGGACCGAATGAGGGAAATATGTTATTATATCAAGTGATATTAACAGGAAATGTTGTGGGGTCGGGATTTGATAATCCTGATTTCATTACCGGAATAAATTGGGGGGATTTTCTATGAAAAATACGTGTTTTTTTGCGGTTTTGTTGGCGGTTGTTTCTGCTGGGGCCTATGGGGCTGGAAATTGTATAGCAATGTCTGGTGATGCTTTGGGCAATGTTAGAAGCACTAAAGAGGTGTTTATGGTTGGTAATAAGGGGTATGTTTGTGATAAAAAGATTAATGATAACGAATGTACATATGATTCGGTGATTTTGTACGGATCTAAATTGGTGTATTGCGAGGATCAGAGTGGTTATACGGATACCTGGGTGCCATTAACAACAGTATTTGAATGTCAAAATGCTGATTATACATTGTTTGCGAATGGAGATAAAGATAGATTCCGTGTAGGTAAATATCTTTTAAGAAAAGATTTTAAATCTGAGAATGGGGCGTATGTCTGCAAGAAGAAAAACTGTACAAAATTTATATGTAAGGGGGAGTCTGCAAAATTGGATTGTTTGGAAGCAAAAAAGAAAGATGCAAAAGTAATGTGGAGCGGTGATTTGTGCTATTGTACCGAGGATGGTAATAAGAATGAATATGTTTGGGATAAAAACAATAAAAAATGTGTGCCTTCTAACAGTGGGGGCGGTAATGCGAACAGCAAATGTGAACTTCAAATTGGCTCTGAAAGAGGCTCGTTTGCGAAAGTAGGGGCCACATATTCAGGTAAATGTACGACAACTTATAACGTGCATGATCCATTGGATAGCACTGAACATCTGAAAGCAAACGCAGACTGTAATTTTTATTGTAAATCAGCAGGTTGGAATGTGACACTGAAAGATAATTCTTGTGCAGATTCGTATAAACCGGACGGTAAGCGCAAAAAATGTATAAGTAAACAATCAAATACATCTGGAGGTGGTTCTGGAAGTGGTTCTGGAGGTGGTTCAGGGGGGACAAATCAACAGAGAAGTAATTGTGAAAAATCGGGTGGAACCTGGTCGGGTGGAAAGTGTGAATGCAGTGCCAACAAGGGGTTGACAAAATCTGGGAGTGTGTGTACTTGCTTGGGTGGGTATGAATGGAATGCAGATAAAAGACAGGGATGTAAAAAAACAGATGCTACAAAACTGCGTGAATTGTGTGCCCGTGAACCAAATGCGACATGGAATGATGTGCTGGGACAGTGTGTGTGTGATAAAAATTCTATGACACCGAACACACACGAATTTAATGTCACAGCAGGTAAATGCCAGGAAAAAGCCTGGTATGCAGATTGCAAGGTTTTAATCGCACAGGGCAAGGCGCGTATCACAAAACAACAAACGTGTGAATGTACGCAAAGTGGGTATGTGTATCAAGATGGTAAATGTGTAGAAACCGCCGAGGCCGCTGCACAACGTATCAAGATTACAGCAAAGAAAAGGGTAGATACTGCGTACGCTGCGTTAAAGGTTATTCATGATAAATTCCGCGGGGATGTCAGTGTTTGGAAGGACGAAGAAGGTAATTTTAATACTGCGCGTTTGGCATCCGATTCGATCGCGGCCGTTGTTTTGGGAACCGCAGGCGGTCTGATTACCAGTAATGTCGTAAAAAAGAATCAGGTCGAAAGTGGCTTTGAAGATATTAAATGTACCATTGGTGGACAGAATGTCGCACAATGGGGTGACCAGTTCCGCGTCGGTATCCAATAATCAGATGATGGAAGACAAATAAAAATCCCCCAATCGGGGGATTTTTATTTGTCTGATAATATCGCAATGCCTGGCAGGGTACGGCCTTCGATAAATTCCAGGAATGCGCCGCCACCGGTCGATACGTATGTGATGTCATCTTTGACGCCGCATGCCGACAGCGCTGCAACAGTGTCGCCACCGCCAACAATGCTGGTTAATTTGCCGGCGCGTGTTTGTTCGGCAATCGCACGGGCCAATGCAAATGAACCGTATGACCATGTCGGTGACCATTCGGCCATGCCAACGGTGCCATTCCAAATCACAGTGCGTGCAGAACGAATCGCCGCAACGTCACGTTCGGTGGTTTTTATGCCGGCATCAATAATTACATCGTCGTCCGCAATTTCGTCAATGTCGCGGTTGGTGCGCGCCGCATCGCGGGCAAATGTTTTGGCAACACCCTTGTCCAGGGGCAATAATACCGTGCAATTGTTCGACTGGGCAAATGACAGTATTTCCAGGGCGGTATCACGCTGGTCGGGTTCGAATAACGAATTGCCAACGCGTGCGCCGCTTGCATAGTTAAATGTTGTGCCCAATGCACCACCAATGATTAATGTGTCGGACAGTTTGGCCAGGGCCTTTAACACGCCGATTTTTGTGGAAACCTTGCTGCCGGCGACAATTGATACCAGGGGACGTGCCGGGTTTTCCATGACCGCTGTTAAATGTTCGATTTCAGATGCCAACAGTTTGCCGGCATATGACGGTAAAATTTCGGCAACGCCAACAGTGCTGGCGTGGGCACGGTGTGATACAGCAAATGCGTCGTTTACAAATATATCAAAACCGCGCGCCAAATCTGCAGAAAATGCAGGGTCATTTTTTTCTTCGCCTGCATAAAATCGGACGTTTTCTAGTAGTACAATGTCGCCATCGTGCATGTCTGATAAAAACGATTTGTCCAGGCAATCGGAAATCAATTTAATGCCCATATAATCCGCAATTGGTTGCAGCGTGTATTCCATGTTGCGGATTCCCTGTGGACGGCCACGGTGTGCGACAATCGCAATTCGGGCGCCGGCCGCGCGCAGGGCGTTTATGGTTGGCATGCTTTCGTTAATTCTGAACGGTTCAGTGATTTCGCCGTCAACAATCTGTACGTTAAAATCGTCACGCAATAATACGTATTTGCCACGTAAATCAAGATTTTCAATCGTGCGCAGTTTCATGTTTTATCCTTTCCTTAATCGGTCCGAAGCTTTTTCGATAGTGTTCATTTATACCATATTGGTCGATTGCCTGCAAATGTGATTTTGTCGGATAGCCCGCATTTTTATCCCAGCCGTATTGTGGAAATTGACGGGATAGGTCATGCATAATTTTATCACGGGTTTCTTTGGCAATAATGGATGCGGCGGCAATCGATAATGATTTTGCGTCGCCACGTACAACAGGGGTGCCAGTTAAATCGCGCGGCAATCTGTTCCCGTCGACCAGGCAGTGGTCTGGTTGTTTGTTTAATTTATCAACCGCACGTTTCATTGCCGTCATAGATGCCCACAGGATATTTAGTTCATCAATTTCAGATGGACTGCATTGGGCGACCGCCCAGATAGTGTTTTGGGTAATCCAATCGTATGCGGCGGCACGTTGGGGTGCGGTCATCTGTTTGGAATCACGTATTATTACGGGGATTTCAATGTCGTGGCGCGGAAATATTACCGCCGCCGCCACAACGGGGCCACACAGGGGGCCACGGCCAGCCTCGTCCAGGCCGGCAACAAGATTTGCGCCGCACGCAATTTCCAATGAAAAGTCCGGTGTCTGTTTTGTCATAGTTTGAACATTATCAGGATTTTTAGGTGAAATAAAATACTTTTTTGGCAAACCCTTGCATGGGGCTTAAATGCGTGCTAGTATTTATCTTAATCGGAAATTAAGGAATACATATGCAAAACGAATTATTGGTTGAGTTACAGGAACGTGGATTTATTAATCAGACATCAAATTTGGACGGTTTAAATGATGCATTGAATGCGGGTAAAATTACGGCGTATTTGGGTTCGGATCCGACAGCCGATTCGTTGCATGTGGGGCATTTGGTGCCGGTGATGATGATGCGATGGTTGCAGAAATATGGGCACAAGCCAATTACACTGGTCGGTGGTGCGACGGGACGTATTGGTGACCCGTCGGGTCGTGATTCAGGGCGCCCGATGATGACAGAAGAAATTCTGGCAAAAAATGTTGCGGGGCTGAAAAAATCTTTTTCAAAATTTTTCAAGTTTGGCGACGGTGCGTCGGATGCAGTGATGGTTGATAACTATGATTGGATGAAAAATTACAGCCATTTGGATTTCTTGCGTGATTTTGGGACCGATTTTACAGTGCCACGTATGTTGTCGATGGATTCTGTAAAGCGTAGATTGGATAATGGTATGACATTCTTAGAGTTTAACTATATGACATTCCAGGCGGTGGATTTTCTGACGCTGTACAAGGAACATAATTGCATTTTGCAGACCTGTGGCGCAGACCAGTGGGGTAACGCAATTATGGGTATTGAACTGATACGTAAAAAGCTGGGGAAAGAAGCGTTTGTGTTATCTACATCCCTGATTACGGATGCGGCCGGAAACAAAATTGGAAAATCTGCGGGAAATGCGGTTTGGGTGAACGAAGACAAGACGTCGCCATATGAATACTATCAATATTTCCGCAATATATCAGATGATTTGGTGGAAAAGTTCTTGAAAATATTTACGGAAATCCCGCTGGATGAAATTGCGCGTTTGTCCGCATTGCAGGGGGCGGAATTAAATATGGCCAAGAAGGTTTTGGCGTTTGCAGCGACTGAAATTGCACATGGGCATGATGCCGCCGTTGCCGCCGAAGAAACAGCAAATGCTTTGTTCGGTGGTGGGGCAAATTCTGCAAATATACCAAGTGTGGAAATTGATATGGCGGGGGATATGGGAATCTTGGATTTCCTGTGCGCGACAAAGCTGTTCCCATCAAAGTCCGAGGCACGGCGTATGGTTGAACAGGGCGGTATTCAAATCGATGGTGATAAAATTACCGATCTGCGCGCCATTGTGACAGTTGCCCCAGAATTTATGGTGCAGAAAGGTAAAAAGGTTTTCCTGAAAGTTATAACAAAATAATGAAGAAATTTTTTGCCGTATTTTCTTTGTTTATGATTTTTACAGCGCCGTGCCTGGGGGCCAGCGAGCTGTCTAAGATAAATGCCCAGATAAGGCAGACAGAACAGCAAAATAAAAAACTGGAACAGCAGGTCAAAACATCAGATAAAGAAGTGTCAAAGACAAAAAAAGATTTGGTGCGTGCCGCGGACAAGGTCAGTACGCTGGAAGAACAACGGGCAGGTATGGCAAAAAAAATTGCAGAACTGGATGCGCAGCGTACGAAAATTACAGCCGAAATGGACGCAAACAGGGGACGTGTCGCAGATGCCACCGCCAGTATACTGTTTGTTGCAGCACACCCCAGTTTCGAAACAGATGATATGCGCAAATATGTCCTGATGTCGGCGGTGTTGTCTGGTACGGCGCAACAACTGGATGCGGAAATCGAACGGGCCGCAGAACAAGTGCGCGAATTAGAAAAAATTCGCGATATGCGCGCAACTGAAAAAGAAAAATTAGACAGGACAGCCAAGAAGTATGAAAAAGAAAAAAAAGAATTGGATAAATTGCTGAAAACGCGCAGTGCGCAAAATGAAAAACTGAAAAATCAGCATTCGGCACTGCAGAAAAAATTGCGCGAACTGTCCGCGCGTGCAAAAAGTATTTCTGAGTTGTCAGCAGGTGTGGGGAGTTCTGAAATGTCGGGGGATGCACGTTTTTCACGTCGCAAGCTGAATTTGCCAGTTCGTGGACGCGTTGTGGTCAGATTCGGTGAAAAAACAGCGCTGGGGTTGAATTCGGACGGATGGCGCGTGCGTACGCGTGGTGATGCGCTGGTTATGGCGCCTGCGGATGGTGTCGTAAAGTTCGCAGATAATTTCCGTGGATTTGGCAAGGTGATAATTATGTCGCATAAAAATGGATATAATACGGTTATGACAAATCTGGGCAGTATTGATGTCGCATTGGAACAAGAGGTTCTGGCCGGTGAACCAATTGGGCGCATGAACCCGGATAAGCCAGAAATGTATCTGGAGGTGCGACGCGGAAATAAAGCTGTTGACCCAGCCAGGTTGTTCAAAGACGAATAACCAGATGGGGATAATAAAATGCGACAGATGATGTGTTTTGTGTTGAAAAAAAACGGAATTTTTCGTAGAATCATGTGTGAATGTTAAGAGAGTTTTTTTATAAAGGTGTTGGATATATGATGGGGGGCAAGATGAAAAGGGGTATAATTTTATTCTTTCCTGTGATTTTTTGCGGAATTGCATTTGCAGACACGATTCGGTATGGGGATGATAATAAGTGTTTTGTAAATGTAACAGGCGAAGATGACTTTTATTTTTGTGGCCATCAGGAATTGGAATGCGCAGGCAGGGATGTATCAAAGCGGCGTGATCGTTTCTGGTTGTATCATCATGGACATAAAAAGGTTGATGGTAAGAGGTATTATTGTTGCCATGGGACAGGTGATAGTGCGGGGTTCTTTGTACAGGCGGATGAATGGATCAAAGAGCGCAAAGAAGTAACAATTGATGTTGGTGGCGGAACCTGCAATTATACGCAGATTGTGAATGTTTGTGGCGATGATGAGTCTGTGGTTTGTAAAGAACCGAAGGACTGTCCGAAAGGGACCCAGGTGCGCAATGGTCAATGTGTGGCATTGTGTCATTTGCAAAATGGTAATATGGGATTTGAAAGCCTGCTGTCCAATAATTGTGTTGAATGTGTAACATCAAATTATCAGGGGATTGATAAGGATGGGGTTTGCGTCAAATGTAATACAACAACACAGTTTTGGGATAATGGACAAAGAAAGTGTATTGACAGAAGTGAATTGGAAGAACGCATTCCAAGTGATGTGATGCAAAAATGTTGGCAGTGTCCGAACAATGATATTTTCAAAGAATGTGTCACGTTGTTTGTGCAATCAAAAGACGAGCGTGTGAAAGACACGTCGTATAACAGTATTATTAAAGATTGTAAAATTGATGACAGATAAAAAAATCCCACCGTTTGGTGGGATTTTTTTATTTTACAGTTAAATCTTTGCCGTGAACATCGATGTAAACTGTGCTGCCTTCGCCTATAGAGCCGGTCAATATTAAATCTGCAATTTTATCTTCGACCGCCGATGTTATCAGGCGTTTTAGTGGGCGGGCCCCAAATGCGGCATCGTATCCATTGTCGCCCAGCCATTTGATGGCTTTGTCCGTTATGTTTAATTCAATGTGGCGTTCGGATAAACGTTTTTCCAATCCGCGTAATTGAATTTTGACAATTCCAGCCATAACGTCTTTGCCCAATGGATTAAAGAATACGATTTCATCAATACGATTAACGAATTCTGGGCGGAAATTAGATTTTACCGCCGCCATGTCGGGCAGGTTGCTGGTCATTATTATAATGGTGTTGGTAAAATTAACAACGTGTCCTTGGCCATCGGTCAGGCGACCGTCATCCAGAATTTGCAAAAATACGTTGAATACATCTGGGTTGGCTTTTTCAATTTCGTCGAACAGCAATACCTGGTATGGGCGCCGGCGAACGCTTTCGGTCAAGACGCCACCTTGTTCATAGCCGACATAGCCCGGGGGGCTGCCAATCAGGCGGGAAACCGAGTGTGGTTCCATATATTCACTCATGTCAATGCGTGTCATGGCTGTGTCGTCATTGAACAGGTATTCGGCCAGTGATTTGGCGACCTCGGTCTTGCCGACGCCGGTGGGGCCCAGGAACATAAAGCTGCCCATTGGGCGACGCGGATCAGACAGGCCGGCGCGACTGCGGCGTATTGCACGTGCAACAACCCCCAGTGCGTGGTCTTGGCCGACAACGCGTTTGCGTAATTCGTCTTCGATATTTAATAATTTTGATTGTTCTTCGGCGTTCAGACGATCGGCAGGAACACCGGTCCATTTGCTGACAACGGCGGCAATATGTTCTGGTAATACCGTTTTGTATTCGCGTGCATTTTCATTCATTTTACGAATTTGATCTTCCAGTTCTGGGATTTTGCCGTATTGCAGGGCGGATGCCTTTTCATAATCGCCGTTGCGCATGGCGGTGGCAACTTCGGCCTTGGCAGAATCCAGGGCGGCCATCGCGTCGGACAGGGCGCGCATCTTTTTCTGTTCGGATTGCCATTGGGCGGTCAGTTCGCGGGATTCAGATTCAACGCCGGCAATAATATTTTCTAAATCTTTTAAACGCTTTTTTGATTCTTCGTCTTTTTCTTTTTTTAATGCCTGTTGTTCGATTTTTAACTGCATCAAATGACGATCGACTTCGTCCAGGCGATCGGGTTTTGATGCAACCTCGATTCGGACACGGGCGGCGGCTTCGTCAATCAGGTCAATTGCTTTGTCCGGCAGAAAGCGGTCGGTTATGTATCGATTCGATAATTTTACAGCCGATACCAATGCTGCGTCCGCGATTCGTACACCGTGGTGGCCTTCGTATTTTTCTTTTAGACCACGCAGGATTGAAATTGTGTCATCGACGGTCGGTTCGTCAACATAGACAGGCTGAAAACGGCGCGCCAGGGCGGGGTCTTTTTCAATATATTGACGATATTCGTCCAGGGTCGTTGCCCCCAGACAGTGCAATTCGCCACGTGCCAGCATGGGTTTTAATAAATTGGCGGCATCCATAGAACCTTCGCCTTTGCCGGCACCGACCAGTGTGTGTAATTCGTCAATAAACAAGATGATTTTGCCGTCGGCTTCTTTGACGGCCTTCAGGATTGCCTTCAGGCGACCTTCGAATTGGCCGCGGAATGACGCGCCTGCCATCAGGGCGCCCATGTCCAGGCTTAACAACTGTTTTTTTAACAGGTTTTCTGGGACGTCGCCCGATATAATGCGATTCGCCAGGCCTTCGACAATGGCGGTTTTACCAACGCCGGGATTGCCGATTAGTACTGGGTTGTTTTTTGTGCGGCGACTTAATACCTGGATAGAACGGCGAATTTCTTCGTCGCGGCCGATGACCGGGTCCAGTTTGCCGTCGGCGGCCAGTTTGGTAAAGTCTGTTGTGTATTTTTCAATCGCCTGTTGTGGTGATTCTTGTAAATCGTCTGGGTTCATAATTATGACTCCTTGGTGTTTTCTTTTGCACTATATATAGTGCCACAAAGTTTGCTGTCAAGGCACAGGAACGAATGCCAAAATGTCTGCTTGCGGGGGACGGATTTATCGGATAGACTGAAATTATATAAAGGATGGAATATGTATCAATTTACCCAAAATGATGTTCGACAAATTCAAAATCATGGACTAAATATAGACGTGGTGCATCAGCAGATGATGAATTTTGTGGCCGGATTTCCGTATTCTGATATCGTGCGGCCGGCTGTGATTGGTGATGGGGTGCATGTAATGCCGGGGGATGAATATGCCAAATACTATGATGCGCACAGGGATGAATATAAAATCGTAAAATTTGTGCCGGCATCAGGCGCTGCAACCCGCATGTTTAAAGATTTGTTCGAATTTTTATCAACAGGGGTGATGAATAAAACAACACAGGTTGTATTGGATAATCTGGAACAGTTTGCATTTTGGGATGATTTAAAGCGCTGTGTGCCAGAAAATCCAACCGCGCATGATGTGATTGAGTGTCTGATAACCCCGCGTGGACTGAACTATGGTGCGTTGCCAAAGGCGTTGCTGAAGTTTCACAGGTATAAAGATGCGAATCGGACAGCATTGGCAGAACATCTGGTCGAAGGGGCGCAATATGCCGCCACGAATGGCAATGTTAATGTTCACTTTACCGTATCGCCAGAACATATGGCAGGGGTTGATGATTTATTGGCGCAGATTGTGCCAGAATACCAGGCTAAATTTGGTGTGAAATATAATATTTCTGGGTCTGCACAAAAGGCGTCAACCGATACAATCGCGGTAAATTTAGATAATACGCCATTCAGAGATGATGATGGTGCGTTATTGTTTCGGCCTGCGGGACATGGGGCGCTGATTGAAAATCTGAATGATATTGATGGGGATCTGATTTTTATCAAAAATATCGATAATGTCTGTCCAGATGGGGCACGCCATGATACGATTGATAATAAAAAGCGTCTGGCGGGATTGGCAATGCAGATTCAAAAGCAAATATTTGAATATCTGCGTGCGCTGGATTCAGGGACGGCGGATTTAGAACAGATTGTTGATTTTATTAACAATAATTTGGGGATTGTGGCGGATGTAAATTCTGATTTGTATGCGATATTAAACCGTCCATTGCGTGTGTGCGGGATTATAAAAAATACGGGTGAACCAGGTGGTGGGCCGTTCTGGGTGCGTGGGGCGGATGGTGTATGCAGCCTGCAGATTGTCGAACCTGGACAGATCGCGCCAGAGAATATAGATATTCTAAAAAGTGGTGAATTTTTTAACCCCGTGGACCTGATTTGTATGACGCGTGATTACAAGGGAAATAAATTTGATCTGACAAAATATGTTGATGCAGATGCTGGATTTATCTGTGAAAAATCGAAAAATGGTCGGGTGTTGCGTGCCATGGAACGGCCGGGCCTGTGGAACGGCGCAATGGCAAAGTGGAATACTGTTTTTGTGGAAACATCGCTGAATACATTTACCCCAGCCAAGGTGATTTCAGACCTGTTGGGGGGTGGACATATGGTAAATGAATAAAAATATGAAAACATTACTTGACTTTTTTGAATTTTTATTATAAATTTGGGTTCGCTATAAATTAAAAGGTAGAGTATTATGCCACGTGTATGTAAAGTTACAGGTAAGAAAACAGAAGTAGGGATGAATGTTTCCCACTCTCATCGTCGTACAAAGCGTACATTCTTGCCGAATTTGCAAGTTTTAAAGTTCCACAGTGATATTTTGGGACGCGATTTTTCATTGCGTATTTCGACCGCTGGTCTGCGTACATTGACCAAGCATGGTGGTTTGGATGCGTATGTGATGGCGAAACCTGTATCACGCTTGACTGATGATATGGCCGCGATTAAAAAGGCCATTGAAAAGAAAAATGGTAAGCCAGCAGCACCTGCTAAGAAACCTGTACATAAGGCGAATCGCAGTGCCCGTTTGGTAAAAAAGGTTGAAGCAAAGAAAGCTGCCTAAGGCTGGTTTTCGATGCATCATGGCCCCGTGGCGGAATTGGTAGACGCGCTTGACTCAAAATCAAGTTCCGCGAGGAGTGTCGGTTCGAGTCCGACCAGGGCCACCAGATAAATAAAAATCCCCCCGATTGGGGGATTTTTTGTTTGGTCGTTTGATTTGACTGGTATATAATTGCGGGGAAATGAAACTGGAATCTGTTGGAATTTTGATTTCTTTGCGCCCATTTAATGAACGCGATGCAATTGCGCGGGTGTTTACACGCGATTTTGGAATGATGGTCGGGATGATGCGGGGGGCAAATGTTGCAAAAAAAAATCGTCCGCTGGTCGGTCAGGTTGGGGTGATGTCATGGAATGCGCGATTAGATTCCCAGTTGGGGATGATGCATTGGGAATCTGAAAAAAATATGACCGCACAGATTATGATGAATCCTGGGGCGTTGATTTGTATGAATTCTGCATTTGAAACATTGGCGTTGTTATTGCCCGAACGGGAACCGTATGTGGCGTTGTATGATGCGACGATTGGATTTATGAATCAGGTTGCCGATGGGGGGAAGTCGGAGGCCAAGCGGTCTTAGGAAGACAACTGGGGC
>JAZROU010000014.1:0-1611 GCA_045648865.1 Candidatus Enterousia sp. | reverse complement strand
TCGCGCGCGGTTGCGTCTAAAAATCAAATATCTGGCCTGGCGCAACAGGGCGAAACTGTAAAATCGGCCAGTGTTGACACCAGCATGTCGCACCAATCTGAAACGATCAAAGATAAAAACACCGGTACTGATGATAAATTGGCCGTCACACCGGACCCAATGCAGCCAGGGGACAAGGATATGCGCGAACGTGAAAAGCGTGCCTGTCTGCAAAACAACATCGGAATTGGCAACACATTTGTTTGGGCGTCACGTTACAGCAATCTGGGTAATTATTCCACAATGATAGAAGACGTTGAAGAACCTGAAAACAACACCTGTTTTGTCAAGGTTGAATTAAAATCTGATGACGCAAAAATCAGCGTTGCGGATATCCCCAGCAAATATTTCGAAATGGGGCACAATATCACATGTGGCGAATGGGCGGATTACGATACGTTGAAATCCCGTATTTTGGATGCGAAAAAATCTGCGCGCACGTGGGCGACCGTTGGTGGTGTTGTTGGCGGTGCAGGTGTTGGTGTTGGTGCCATGGAATTATTCGGCAATAAATTAATCGGTGGCGCGGTCCAGGGGCAAAAATCCTTGGACGGGCTGGAACTGTTGGAATCCCAACTGGCTGTATTGAAACAGGATAATGAAACGGAATATAATCGTTTTATTGCCACGCTGGGTGAATTAAAGTGTGCATGCGAATCTAATACATGGGACGATGGTGCAAAACCGGCCGCGTGTACAGAATACGAATATGCATTTTCGCTAAGCAAAGCAGATTGTAATAAAAACGGTAACAATAAACAGAAATAACAAGAACCGCTAAATGGCGGTTTTTTTATTATGGCATCACAATATTTATGCTTTATTAAACAGGCTTTTTTGGCTAGGATGTGCAAACATGTCAGACATATTTAATAAATTATTAATATTGCGCACGCCTGGCATTGGGCCGGCGAAGTTTAATGCATTGATTCAGAAATTTGGTTCTGTTGATGCGGCGGTCTCTGCGATGTGTCCGGGCGACGAATTGCGTGATATGCTGTCCGATGAAATGGCACGCGCCAAATCATTGGGTATAGAATATATATCCGACCAAGATGAACTGTATCCATCTGGATTGCGTGAAATAAAAAACCATCCACCGGTAATTTCTGTGCGTGGTAATCTAAATGTGCTAAGGCATGATATGATATCAATTGTTGGCACGCGTCATGCGACGGCGGCGGGCATGGAATTGATTGCCGATATTGCGCAAAGGTTTGCCGAAAATAACACAGCGGTTGTATCAGGTATGGCGATTGGAACAGACACAGCGGCCCATTGTGGCGCGCTGCGTGCCGCGTCTGGTGCCGGCACAGTTGCGGTTTTGGCGGGCGGTGTGGATTATATCTGGCCACTTGAAAACGAATCATTGTACTACCGAATTTTAGATTGCGGCGTGGTTATCAGTGAAATGCCCGTTGGTTTTACACCTGTTGCGACAAATTTTGTTCAGCGCAATCGAATCGTTGCAGGCCTGTCACACCGTTTGATATTGGGCGAAGCGGACGAAAAGTCGGGTTCTATGACGACGGCCCGATTCGCATCTGAATTAAATCGTGAAATTTGGGCGAT
>JAZROU010000013.1:0-7233 GCA_045648865.1 Candidatus Enterousia sp. | reverse complement strand
GTACAAATCCGAATATAAACAGGAATTTTTGCGGTACTCTTACAGTTTCGCATTCGCGGCATATGATGGTAATCGGATGGTTGGTTTTATTCGTGGCAATGCGGGGCGTTCTTGTGCCTGTATAAAATGCCTGTATGTTTTGCCAACACATCAAGGACGTCGCATCGGTAATAAATTGCTATCGTTGGCTGAACGCAGTGTCGCACCGGTTTGCAAAAACATTGAACTAACATCACTGGGTCATGCCGAATGTTTTTACAAGAAAAACAATTATGTTTCATCATACGGCACAAATGTTTATTCCAAGCGTTTAAAACCGATAAATTATTATGACACGGCGATATTTGGTTGCGTGGGGACGGTCGGCAAATCGCTGCGCGTATTTGATTCTTCGTTAAAGGTTTCGTCGTTGATTGGCAAGACGTCGCCTGTATTTGTGCGTTTCGGCATTGACAACGGTATTGATGGTATCCTGGTTGGTGGGCCGAATGGCGATATTGCTTTATTAAAAACAAAATTAAACAATCCCAATGATTTTGCACATCGGTGCCTATCCTTGGCATTCAGTAATTACAAATCAATAACAAGATAAGGATAGCAATGACAAAAGCATCAAAATTTGGTTTAATAGATATCCCAATGTCATGCAGTTTATTTATGGAACCTGCATTGAAACGGCATCAGCACTATATTGCGCCGATGTCCACATTTACATATGAATATATTCATGAATGGAACCTTGCGTTATTGGATGTAATGAAGATGCCACGCTTTCATCGGCATTTGGGCGAGATTGGAAACAAGATTGTTAATGGTACGCTTCGTCGCAAAGAATACTTGGCGGCTTGCACGTGTCGCGGTACAGATGTTCCTATGCAATCGTTGCATTATGCGTTGCGTTTCTCAGAAAGTGCCAAGTATTTGTCCAACAAAATTCAGTCTGGTGCAACGCAAGCTTTTGTTGATTTGGGGGCCGGGCTATCGCCACTTTGTGCATCCATTCAAACAGAATACAATATGTCAGATGCTTATATTATTGATGTTCCAGAAATTACGGATGCTTATATTTGTACCGCAGAACTCGTTGGTGGTCGTGTTCCGCAAGTTGTCGATTGGGAAACCTCTAAAAAAATGGCGATATCGCATAAATTGGATACCATTATTGCGATGGGGGTGCTGCACTATATGTCAATAACAGAGCAGATAGGGCGTATGAAATTTATAAATTCTCGTTTTGCTAATTTTCTGTTGGAAATTAAATACAATAATAACAAGCGCGCCGAAGAAAGGTCGTTTAACCTGTCTCAATTACAGTTATTGCAGCTTCAGGTAAATAATACAAAAACCATGGAAACAGCAGTGATACAAAACTCTTTGCGATATTTGACCAAGTTCATTCATGCAATGCCAAATCGTCGTCATTTCGTCGAAGACTGTCGCTCATTGTTTCTCAGTCGCTAAGCAAAAGGAAAAAGCAAATGGCATATTCATATGCAGAAAGAATATCTATATTAAATTGGGCTCGTGATAATGGATTGATTGCTGCTGCACGTCGTTTTGGGGTTGAAACTTCAACTATTTTGCGCTGGAATAAACAATATAAAGTTTATAAACCGCGTACACAGCGTACTTTTTCATTAGAACAGAAAATAGAGATTTTAAAATACGTACAAAAATACAGTCTAACGCACGCCATGCAAACATATAACGTAGAAATCAGCATAATGCAGAGGTGGAATAAGACGTTGCATATATACACCACTAGCGGCCGCAAAGAAAAAACTATGTATTCAAAACACAGTTCACGTACATCAGACGCGCACAAGATGCGGGTTTTGCAGTACGCCAAAATTCACGGGCCATCGGCCGCATCGCGCGAATATGGTGTTCCAAAATCGACAATTCAGCTGTGGAACAATCGTTATCATGTGTATGAAATACGCGCATTTCGTAAATTTACGGACAAAAAAAAGCAAGAGATTATTGATTTTGCCCGAACAAGCACCTTGTCAGTGGCCGCACGCAAATACCAGGTTTCTATATATCAAATCCAAGAATGGACCAAGTCGCAAAAACAAAAGTAATTTTAAATCTTGGCGCCATACTTTCCGCGATTTATCGGTCTGTATGACAGTGCCTCAGCCAGGTCTGACATTTCAATTTGTTCTGCACCGCGCAAATCCGCAATCGTTCGGGCCAATCGCTTAATCCGGTTGTACCCGCGTGCAGACATTCCCATCTTTTCGGCGGCTGCATTTAAAAACGCGGTCAGTTCGGGTGTTAGTGCGGCAAATCGTTCCAGCTCTGGCCCGTCTAACAGTGCGTTTATCTTGTTTTGGCGTGATGTTTGTATGTTTCGTGCAGAAACCACACGTGCCCGAATTTCTTTGCTGGTTTCGCGTGGTGAATTGTCCTCTGTCATTTCCCATGGTTTGACTGCATCTACATCTACGTGTAAATCGATTCTATCCAGTAATGGCCCTGATATTTTATTTTGATATGCTTCGGCACATCTGGGGGCGCGCGAACAGGACAGGGCGGCATTCCCCAAATGTCCACACGGACACGGATTCATCGCCGCAATTAATTGAAATTGCGCAGGGTATGTCGCATTGCGTCGTGCGCGTGATATCAGTATTCGTCCAGATTCCATTGGTTGGCGCAATATTTCCAGTGTTGCCCGATTAAATTCCGGCAATTCGTCCAGAAACAGTACCCCATTATGTGCCAACGATATTTCCCCCGGCCGTGCATCTGAACCGCCACCCGCCAATGCCACTGGACTGGATGTGTGATGCACGCTGCGGAATGGTCGGGTCGACATCAGTCCCCGATTCCCCAGTTCACCTGCAATTGAATATATTGTTGATGTTTCCAGTATTTCATGCGCGGTCATTTCTGGCATAATTGTCGGCAATCTGGATGCTAACATTGTCTTTCCCGATCCTGGCGGTCCGACCATTAACATTGCATGTCCCCCGGCCGCAGCAATTTCCAGTGCGCGTTTTGCCGCCACCTGGCCATGCACGTCTGACATGTCTAATTCTGATTTTTGGTATGATTGTGGCGTTGTTAATTCCGGCACAGGCAGAATCTGGGTTCCCTTGAAATGGGCAATCAATTGCATGACATGAAATGGTGCCAAAATATTTTCATGTCCGGCCCACCGCGCCTGCGTGCCCTGATCGCCCGGGCAAATAATCCCCAGTCCATGTGCGTTTGCCCATACAGATGCCGGCAATACGGCATCGGTCTTGACGATTGCGCCGTTCAGTCCAACTTCGCCCATTATGACATATTTTTCTAATTCCGCCTCTGGCAAGATGCCGATTGCGCACAATATTCCACACAGTATCGGCAGATCAAAATGCGAACCGCTTTTTTCAACATCGGCGGGTGATAAATTAACCGTCAGTCGTTTCGGTGGCAGTGATAAATTCATCGCCCCCAGCACATTGCGAATTCTTTCTGCAGATTCTTTGACTGCGCGATCTGCCAGCCCAATTATATTAAATTCAGGTTTTGACAGCCCTGACGACAGTTGTACCTGGACATCAATAGGTGTCGCATCCATGCCGTTAAATATGATTGATTTCAAAGATATCATACTTTGCATATTATAACTTGAATTAAATTTGCGCAAGTTTTAATATGTCATCCATCAATAAAAGGATTTTATATGATAGCCAAGAATAAAAATGTCGCGCGCGAATGGTTTAACACCATATTTTATGGTGCATTAATTGCAATTGTTTTTCGCAGTTTTTTGCTGGAACCGTTTAATATTCCATCTGGGTCTATGATACCGACATTGCATGTTGGTGATCATATTTTTGTTGAAAAATGGGCATACGGATATTCGCGTTATTCATTTCCATTTGGTTCATGGAAGATGTGGGATGGTCGCTTTTGGGCAACTGAACCAGATGTTGGCGATGTGATTGTATTCCGCAATCCTATTAATGAACACCAAGATTATGTCAAACGCCTGATTGGTACACCCGGTGATAAAATTCAGATGATTGATGGTCGTCTGTATATCAATGGTACGATGGTTCCGCGTGAAAATCCGCGTCCATACATTGTCGCCACGTTGCCAAAGTCTATGCGTTCGGTTGGTTATTACCACGATAACATGTCGATTAAGGGGAATAAGATATGGATTGACAATAAACCTGCAGAATTTAATTATACCATTGAATATAAACCCGACAGTTTTTGCCAGGCATACAATGGCGCATGTGGTGTGTTTGATGCGACAGAATATACAGAAACCCTGCCTAATGGTGTTTCGCACAGTATAATTGAAATGGCAGATAACGCCTATTTTGACAATACGTCTGAATTTACGGTTCCAGAAAATCATTATTTCTTTATGGGCGACAATCGTGACAACAGCGGTGACAGTCGTGGTGATGTTGGCTTTGTTCCGCGCGATAATGTTTTGGGCAGTGTATGGTTCATATGGTATTCTCATAACTATTATGCACCGATGTTGGCGTTATGGACATGGGGCAACAAGATGCGCTGGGACAGATTTGGCATGGGGATAGACTGATATGAAAGAATTAAATTACGAATTTAAAAACAAATCGTTACTAAAATTGGCGCTGACGCAAAGTGGTGTTAATTCGACACACAACAACGAACGTTTGGAATTTATCGGCGATCGTGTTTTGGGCCTGTCTGTTGCGGATTTGTTAATGGACATGTATCCCTGTGAAACCGAAGGGGAATTGGCGCGTCGTCATGCATTGCTTGTATCCACTGATACATTGGGTGACGTTGCGCGTCGTCTTGGCATTGATAAAATTGTACGCCACGGTCATATGACTGCGGGCCGTACTAAGCATATGTTGGCCAACACGATGGAGGCTATATTTGGCGCCATCTATATTGACGGCGGGTTTCCCGCGGCACACGATGTTATTGTTGGCATTTGGCATGAATTGGCGGCGCATTACGTTGTTGCCCCAAAAGATGCTAAAACCGCCTTGCAAGAATTGGTCCAGCAACACTCTGGCGGCGCGTTGCCGGTTTACGAATATCTTGAAACGACTGGCGCGCCACACAGTCCGACATTTAACGTGCGCGTATCTGCGATGGGTACATCTGCGGTTGCGTCTGGTTCGTCTAAGAAAGCGGCCAGCACATCTGCCGCGACCGAATTGTTAAAAATTCTTGCAAAATCGCCCCAGGGGAATTAGAATGCAACGTATTAAGATATAAGGGTAAGAAATGTTTTCAATTTTATTGGTTTTATTGATTGTTGTCGCTGTTATGATGATTGGACTAATTTTATTACAAAAATCCGAAGGGTCTGGCATGTCTGGTTCATCTGCGGCATCTATGTTTGGTGGTGCATTGACTGGCGCGGCGGCGGGAAATTTTTTAACACGTGCGACGGCGTGGTTGGCAACTATCTTCTTTGTATTGTGCGCTGCGCTGGCATTGGTTGCGTCAAAATCAGATATGGCTGCCCCACAAAGTGATTTACGCAATGAAATCGTGCACCAGGAAAATTCTGTGCCATCGGCACCTGTGGAAACACCTGTTTCAGAATAACGACAATTTTCCGGCATTGGCAACAATGCCGGATTTTTTTTATCCGTAATTTCCATTCCTAATAAATTTTACATTATACATTGATATGGGTAATAATAAAAACACCCCCATTGGGGCGCCACCATTCATCCGCCATGAATGCTAAAATTGTCACAACCGTACGTATTGGTTTTGTTTTTGAACAACTAATATTTTACATTTATAATCAAATCATGTCCATTGTTTCTAAACTAGAAATATAACACAGCCAATCAAAAATACACAAAATAAGACAAGTCTTTTCATACAATGCAGTATAAAAGATCTGATTATAAAAATCAAACTAGAATCAATATACATTATCTTAATTTGTTTTTATTATTTGACGATATTTTGGATATGCTTTATCATAATAATGATGAAAATATGTATGTTCTTGATTTTATCATTTGTCCTACTGCTTTTTCCATCTTTGGGCAGGGCGGATTTGTGTGCTTATCTTGATAAATCTACTTTTGATAAGGCATATGAAATTTTATCAAACACAAATGAATATATTGAATATTGTCCCTTGTGTGATGATACAACCGCCAAAAGGCGCGATATTCAACAATTAACGTTTATACAACCAGACGATAACATTTATGAAATTTATATAAACAATACGCCTGTTGATATTGCTTACATATACATAGATGAAAAAAATCTTGGCGTGGTGGCAGATTGTGTTGAGATATATAGTATTCCAGAAATTATAGATATTTTGAATGTGCCACCACCCATCAATCGTTAATATGCCTTTGTTCGCTTGGTCCATCCATTTTTAGACGTTGGCCAGTTGGTCTTACCTCTTAAATTGTTCATTCGTTGTTCAATCAGAATTTTCATAAAATCGTCAATTTTATTGCCCGGAATACTATTTAGCGCAGATATTGTTTTAGAACCAATAACGCCATCAACAACCAGATTTGTATTACTGAAGTCATTCAATGCGCGCTGAATAACCCTTCCGGCGTCCCCCATCACATTCATATCAAAAACTGCATCACGTATTCTGTCGTTTTTGATTCCTGGGATTTTTGTGTTGTTCCAATATTCGTTTTTATAAATTTCTTTGGCCTGTGCAGCTGTTAAATATTTTACATCGCTTGGCATGTTTTTCTCTGGGTGCTTGCTAGCGTATTTATCAAGGGTGCTTTGTTTTATGCCCATATTAGTCGGTTCATCATCAACTTGGTCTTTACCGTCTGTATAGCCCCCTTCGGGTTCTTGTAATTTATTGTATACTTGTTCAAATTTCATATCGGATACCTTGTTTGTATCAATGTTTTTCATATCGTTTTTCTCTTTTTGTTTCTTTTCCAGTTCTTGGTTTATTTTTACTTCTGTCCAGTGTCCTGGTTTGACAGCGCCACGCTCTTTGATTTTTTGTAACTTTCTGAACTTTTCAATCGCATCAAACAGTTTCTGGTTCGGATACGGATTTGGATTGTCGGCACTTTCACCGGCACGGGTATCGGGTTCATAGCAATCCAGCTCTGTCAGTGATTTTTTTAACCATTCTATATCGCGTGTATCAACATTTCTGTCCGGGGCAACCGTGCCATGCAGATTTGATTTGTGCTGTTCTGCGTTTTTGATATCTTGTGGACTCAAAGAACATCCGCAATTCGGATGAAACGGTGGGCC
>JAZROU010000012.1:0-10423 GCA_045648865.1 Candidatus Enterousia sp. | reverse complement strand
ATTTAACAGGGCACTGCCACCATCGCCAGACCAGGCCGAACAATTATGGGTAAGATTAACGCCAGATGTTTTTGTGATTTTACAATTTTCAACTAATTTTAATCGATTTCCATCACCCAGATATTCTGTAAGAAAATCTTTACCTGTTATTTTTGTGAATTCATCTAAAAATGTTTTATATTGCGCACCATTGTTTTCATAAATATCGTATTTCCCCAGTCCCAGGTCTGCCCCCTTTTTTTCAACATCCGACCGTTCAAACACGTCGTATGGATAGACCTTTTCCAGCCATTTGGAATATGCGGATTTTATCGCCTGGATATCACTGGACGTCAAAACCTTTAAATCACCAAAGCCGGCACGCTTTAAATCCCCCTGCGTTGATGCATTTGCCGGTTGCCGAAAACCAAATTTTTCGTTTTTCAACCTGTCCAGAATGGTGTTACGGCTGTCCAGTGCCAGAACCCCCCAATCGGTACTGGTTTCATTAGTGGCGCCAGCACAATTGGCCAGACCACCGCCGGCCTGGACCAGGCGCGCCATTATTTTTTGACCGTCACTGGTATAAACAACACATCCCGGTTTATTTTTTACGCCGCAGCAACCGGCCGCCTGTTTAGACGTTAAAACATGTGCCGCCGATATAAATTGCCCCGTCGCACACCCGGCATCAGAACAAATACGAACATAGTTATTGTATGGTACACTGTTCCAGTCGACGTATTTGCGTTTTTCAGCGCCAATGTCCCCCAGCGCAACCGATGGGATAATACAAAATATCAAGATTTTAGATATATCAAATCTCATAAGGTATCCTCGCACTGATTGGCCGCCCGTATTAATTTCTTGGTCAGGTTCAACAAAGAAATGTTAAAGCCCGTCCCAACCGCACCAACAACAACGTTCGTACCAGACGCAACGTTCGCCACGGTGTTTAATGTTTTTTCTTTGCGTTGGCCTGCGGCAGTATTATCGTTGCGAACCTTGTTAGAATTGGCGGCCGCACTGGTCCCAACACCAACCGCACCAATAACACTGCCCGCAATGCCAGTGCCCATTACCACAGTCATATGTTTTTCTATTTTTTCAACATCGGACACGTTCATCGTGCCACAATAATGTATTGTGTCGTCGAATGCCTGCATATATGGGTTTTCAATCGGATTTACACCGGCTGCAATCGCCGCATCATTCGCAGCCCGCAATTTTTCAACCGCATCGTTACATGCCTGGACACGCAAAATCAGTTCACTTTGATCCTTGTTCAGGCCGGCAATAATCGCAGTTGCAATATTCGTTGCCGTATTCCCGGCCAATAAACCGGTTCGCCAATTTCCCAACCGTCTGGATTTTGCAATGGCACGATCCTGTTCCAGCTTTAGCCCCAGTGTGGCATTTAATTCCGACTGATTTTCCAGTTGAATAGCCTCAACCAATAAAGGCAATATTTTTTCAGCAAATTCTTCGTCAGACATATTTTCAACGCTGGCTGCATCACAGCCGCCATTCTTGCAAATGCGTTCCGAAATTTGTCGGGATAATTCTGATATCTGTTTATCTGTGTTCGCCTTGGCAATACCGGTTGCCAATGCACCACCCGCCGCCACAGTTCCAACCCCGGTGACAACCGTGCTGGCAATCGATACACCAGACAATTCAGATAAATCAGCCGACAAACCGCCACAAAATGTTTGTACCGCCTCGTAAACGTCGTACATATTATCCAACGCAATGTCCGCAGGCGTTTCAGATTCCCCTTCGTAATAAATATCATCGGTCGGCAAATCATCGAACGACAAATCTGTCGCGGCATACGAATCCGCAATAACTGCAAAACACAAAACACATGTAAATATTCGAAACCATCTGTTCATAACAGCGGAAATTATATCACAAAACACACATCAAAACAAGAAGGCATAAATCACAATTTTGTTTCTTTATGCCTTGCTGTTGAAAAAAACTAAGCGGCGCGTTTTTTGATAATCTGCATTTGGATGATTCCAAAGATATTCGAAACCGTCCAATACAAAACCAACCCCGCCGGCATCCACGCAAACATTACCGTAAACAATATCGGCATCCAACGCATCATACGCTGGGTCTGGGCAGCAATGTCATTGCCATTGGTGGCTTTGTTTTTTGGTGACTGTAAATGCTGTTGCAGATACATTGTCGCACCCATTAATATCGGCAATATAAAGTACGGATCCATCGCAGATAAATCCGATATCCACAAGAATCCCGCATTACGCATCTGAACAGATACCAATAACGCCTTGTACAAAGCAAAGAATATCGGAATCTGAATCAGCATCGGCAAGCACCCGGACATAGGCGATGTTTTGTGCGTCTGATACAGTTTCATCATTTCCATTTGCAGGCGCATCTTGTCATTTGCGTACAATTTTTGGATACGCTGCATTTCAGGCTGCATCTTTTGCATTGCAGCCATTGATACGTATGATTTGCGCGTCAGTGGCCACATCAACAAACGCAATAAAATCGTCATGATGATAATCGCAACACCGTAATTCATCACAACATGGTGAATGCCATTTAATACCCACAACATCGGACGTGCCAAAAACCAGAACCAACCGTAATCTATGGTTTCAACAACACCTGGTATCTTGGATTCGACGGCACCCAAAACCGTTTGATCGCGCGGACCGGTAAATACATTTGTTGTGACCGTAACCGTCGCCCCATTCGCAACCGGCACCGCAGACGCCGCAGTGTCAGTCGTATATTTGTCACCAGATTTCTTGACGCGTATTGTCTGGTCGGGTGAATCAATAGATACAAGCGTTTCCCAATACTGGTCTGCAAAACCCGCAAAACCATTAGTGGTTGAATACGCGTACGATTTTTTATCCAACCTGGCCCATGGGACTTCTTCGGTATCTGAATTTACATACGCAACCGCACCACTGGTAACACCGGATGCAGATTTCATATCATTGTCACGGACAATGCGTGCATATGGCGCAAATGCAACATCACGACCAGATTTATTGGTAATCGTATCAGTTATCGTCAACGTGTAATCATCCGCAGTAACAGAACGAACAAATTCAACACCATCGGAATTACGCCATGAAAATGCGTTATCGTTTTGTTTCCACACAGTCGTTGGGACAGGTGCGGTTGTGCCAGTGGATATTAAGCCAACCTCTATAAAATTATTATCTGCACCCAACAAGACAACATTGTCATCCGAATTTGGCGCAACATTAAAATCAGATAATTTTACATCTGATATGCGCAAACCTTGGACCGTGGCGTCTATTTTACCAGATGAAATATGCGTCACAGGAACCGATGACAAATCAACTGTCACGGGGGTGACGTCCGTGGTCTGAACAGGCTGTTTTGGCGACATGAACATTCCAATCATCCACCACGCCGCAATGAATATCAATGTCCACCATAAAAATCCAGAAAATGGTGACTTCTTTTCTGTGGCGCTTTTGTTCGCGTTCCACATATTAAAACCTGAATTTTTATCCATATATCGAACCATGACTATTTTCCACCCTTTATATTTCTTAAACACTTGCGACGCGCAATGTACATGCACAATAAATACAAGCCAACACCAACAACAATACAGATGTCCGCAATGTTAAATGCAGGCCAATACCAGCCGCCAATATGAAAATCCAGAAAATCTATTACCGCACCAAAACGCACCCGATCAATTAAATTTCCAATCGCACCACCAATAATTAATGACAGGGGTACAACTTCGTACCGGGGGGCACGACGAATCGTGTAATACAAAATCCCCCCCGTAATAATACCAGTTGCGACAATCAATATTATCGGTGCCGATTCGCCCATCGCACGGAATAACGAAAACGACGTACCCGGATTCCAGGTAAACACAATGTTGAAAAAATCAAATATGTGTGCCATTAAATATGGCACAGGAACAATATCCCATGCGGCCCCAACCATTGGGACTGTGCCAGTGATTAAATAAAGTAATATACCCTTGGACAATTGATCCAAAAATATTGCGCCAAAAACTATTGATAAAATAATTGTTAATTTTTTCATGTGTGATCTTTCCATACCGGTTGTAAATATAACAATACGAATAATGAATTGCAATTAAAAATCCCCAAAACAATGGGGATTTTATATTAATCACGCTTGTCCGATATAACCGTCGATAATTCTGAATAATTATTGCTGCGCATGCGACATACCAGTTCATCAATTTTTTTATCTGACACGCCCGAATTTGCCAATACGTTGTATCCCAACATAAATGACGATTCAATAGTTTCAGGCAATGCAGTTTCAACCCCTTCGCGCATCAACATTTGGGAATCCGCCAAATTGCGGGCACGTGCAAATATTTTTATGCGGGGCGCAATTGATTTTACCGTCAGGATACACTTTCGCGCCGTCGCCGCATTATCCAGCGCAACAACAACCGATTTTACCCGACGTGGCTTTAACCCAAGTTCGGACAAAACGTCACCATTCGTTGTATCACCATAAACAACATTAAAGCCCATTTCACGACCCATCATTACAGAATTTACATCCAAATCAATCGCCAGATATGGAATGTTTTGCGCGTCCAACATCTGGCACACAATCTGGCCAACGCGCCCGAAACCACATACAATTACCTCAGGCTGAGTTTCAGTTTTGCCACCATCTGATGCACGTGAAAAATGTTGGGGGAACAGTTTTCCACGACGCTGTAAATAATCATGCAGACACAACAACAGTGGTGTCGTCATTATAGATAAAATAATTATAGCTGTCAGAATTTCTTCGTGCCCAGATGGTATTGCGTTTATGCCACTGGTCTTCATCGTTTGCAGCATCAACAATGCAAATTCACCACCCTGGGCCAATATCAATGCAATCATCATAGAATCATGCAGATTTACACCGCGCACACGCGCAACCATGTATATCGCAAAAAACTTTAACACCATAAAACCAATCAGCCCCAGCAAAACGACATACCAATGTTCTGACAAGAAATGCAGATTTAAACCCATCCCTAATGATATAAAGAACAGCGCTAAAAACAGTGTTGCGTATGGCGAAATCTCGGCTGTGATTTGATGACGATATATCGTTTCAGACATTAACATACCAGCCAAAAATGCCCCCAGCCCCGCAGGCATGCCCATCAAATCAACCAAAACAGCCCAAACAACAATGTTCAGCATAACCGCCAACAAAAATGCCTCTTTGGATTTTAGTTTGCTGACCTGGCGCAATATGGGTGTCATAACAAAACGACCAAGGATAATTACAGACAATATCAGCGTCACAGACACCACCGCAACATCAATGGCAGCAGCACCCAGGCTGAACGATTTTCCAGAAAACACCGGCAACATCGCCAACAATGGAATCGACAACAAATCCTGGAACAATAATATCGAAAATGTTTGACGTCCCATTTCGGTATTCAGCTGGTTTCGATCGGTCAATAATTGCAAGTCAGCCGATGTACTGGACATCGCCAGCATCAGCGCCACCATTATACAACCAACAATTGTCCAACCCGTAAATCCAAACAACAGTGGAAACAGCATTACAGCAACCATTAAAACCTGGGCGGCGCCAAATCCGAAAATCGTGCGACGCATGCGCCACAGGCGACGAATATTTATTTCCAACCCGATATTGAACCATAAAAACATAATCCCCATATCACCCAGGAATGTCCATGTTTCAGATAATTCGAACAAATTAAATACGTATGGACCGGATAAAACACCCGCCAATAAAAAAGCCGCCAACGCACCAATACGCGCCATACGCAACATATAAACCAAAACAAAAACAATCGCGAAAAACGCCAATAATGATAAAGACATATTCCCCTCCTGCCCCCTTGATAGAAAGACTATAGCAAATTATTTGCCAACGTTGCAAATGTTTCTGGCGATAAATTTTCAGCACGTTCGGTCCCAGTCAAACCAAAACGAGTCCAATCAACATTCGGTAAAATTCCACGTATCATCTTGCGGCGCTGGCCAAATAATTTGGCGGTTATTTGTTCAATCTTGGTCAAATCTGCGATACGCGAAATTTTTTCTGGATTGGGAATAATCTGAACAACCGCCGATTGAACCTTTGGCATGGGAACAAATGCAGTATTTGGAACATCAAACAAGATTCGTGCATCCGCAATCAGTGATGTCAGCACCGCCAGACGACCATAATGCACGTCACCCGGGCGCGCGATGATACGTTGTGCAACCTCGCGCTGGAACATCAAGGTTAATGATTTTATCGATTCGCCCGCCGCAATTTTTTGCAACCAGCCAACCAATAACTGCGTACCAACATTATATGGCAAATTTGCGCATATCGCATATTCTGTCAATCCCAACGCAGAAAAATCAACACGCAACGCATCATCGTAAATAACACCAAGTCGCCCCGATGACGCATCAATAACACGGGATAAAATTGGGGCGGTTGTTTTATCTTTTTCAATCGCGATAACACGCGGGGCGCCCGCAATCAAAATGGCACGTGTCAAGCCCGCGGGACCTGGTCCAACTTCGACCACAGGGGTATGCGCGATATCAGGAACACTGCGCGCAATACGCCCCGTCAAATTCAAATCAAATAAAAAGTTTTGACCAAACTGTTTCTTGGGTTCCAGGCCGCATTCGCGCATCATTTCTGATACAGGTGGCAGATTTGCAATCTTGTCAATCATAATAATTTACGCCCCCCAAACGCCAATGTTAACGTGCCATCATCCAAATAATCTAGATCCCCACCCAGCGGAACACCAGACGCCAATTCAGAAAAACGTACATCAGCAGTATCGCCAAGTGACGACATAATATAATGCTGGGTCGTTTTGCCTTCGACAGTGTTGGGCAAGGCAAATATAACCTCGGCTATTTTTTCGTTTATAATTCGCGCAGATAAATTTGCAATGTTTAAATCCTGGGGCAATATGCCAGATGCACCCGATAATAATCCACCAATTATATGATAACGACCATGGAAAACCGATGATTTTTCCAGCGTCCAAACATCCGACAGGTCACGAACAATGCACAACTGGCCGTTTGCACGTGACGCGTCACGACAAAATTCACACAGGGACAAACCGCGATCTGTTAAAACACCACAACATGGACACGGCGCAATATTTTCCATCGCATCAACAATCGCAGATGCCAACGCAGACGCGCGCCCGGTTTTATCCTGTAATAAATGCAGTGCAATACGCTGGCCACCACGCGAACCAACACGTGGCAGTTTTGAAAATAATTTTATTAACTTTTCAATCCTTGGATTCATAGTGTATATAAAATACTAGTGAAAAACGTAGCTGTCAATCCCGTTTGCAGATGCAGATGATTTTAATTGACCGGCGGCACTGTCGGTCAAGCCATATACACGCACACGATACAGCCCCGTGCCGGTCGGTTCCAGAACAGCGTCTGCACCCAATATTTTTTTTACCTTGGCAACCTGGGCCTGGGCGGCAGATTCAGAAGAAAACGCCCCAACTTGTACGCCAGCCCCCCCTGTTTTTGTCGCCTCGGTCCATGCACCTGAATACTTTGGCATGGCCTGTGATGTTGCAGTATTGTATGCAGATGCAAATGTCGTTGGCGAAACCGCCGCCTGTTGTGCGGGCGCGGCTGCGGTTTGAACAGGTGGCACATATGTATTTTTTACGACGGGCTGTTCCCCAGTATTTAACATAGAAAAGCCACGATTTAACATCTGGGCGGCAACATTCGCACGCACGTCTTTGTTTTCCGCCCCCAAGACGACAGACATCAAATGCGCGTTCCCACGATGCGCCGTCGCGACAAGTGAATATTTTGACTTTTTGGTGTAACCCGTCTTCATCCCGTCACAGCCATTAAAAGACGTTAACAGCCGATTGCCATTTGTGTACGTTTTGCCGTTGTACGTCCACGATTTAATGCCAAAAAAATGCCAATATTGTGGAAAATGCTTATAAACAGCCATTGATAATAATGCAATATCACGCGCCGTAGACATGTGATCTTCGTTTGGCAGACCAGATGAATTTTCAAAATTTGTATTGCTTAGCCCGATTTCACGCGCAACACGTGTCATCAAATCTGCAAACGATTCTTCCTGGCCGCCCTTTAAATTTTCAGCCAATACGCGCGCAACATCATTTGCGCTGTATACCGCAACAGCTTTTATCGCGTCTTCTACCTGAATCTTGGACCCCGCAGCCAGCCCCAATTTTACAGGCTCTGCATTTGCGGCAGATTGTGAAACAATTAAATAATCATTCAGACTTAATCGACCATGTTCCAATGCATCAAATGTTAAATATAATGTCATTATTTTTGTTAGGCTGGCAGGATAATTTAATTGATTTGCATTTTCTTGGTACAGTACACGCCCTGTATCCATATCCGCAACCAAGGCCGCACGATATTGGGCAGCATCTGCGCCCATACAAACAAACATCGCTGATATCAGGAATAACATTCTTCTCATAAAAGTAATGTTAGTAAAAAACAAATAGCCGGGTCAACAAATAAAAAAAAATCCCCCGAACGGGGGATTGTTATTTTTACTGAACTGTTTCAACTGCGGCAACCTCTTCTGTCACCGTGGGTTCAGATGGTTCGACCGGGACAGATTCTGGTTCGGATGGAACTGTTTCTGGTTCAGCCGGCGCGTTTGTTTTTTCCAGTTCGGAAATCAATCCACGAATTCTGTCTGCAGTTTCTGCATCATTTAATGCAACTGCAATTGTATAGGATGATTCCAAATCTGTACGTGCTGCATCAGGATTGCCCAGGCTTAAATTCAATGCAGCTGATTTTTCAAAGTATGCCATTGCGCGACTGGACAAAGATTCACGTTCTTCCATTGTTGGGGCACCCTGAATCTGTTCAGAAATTACGCGAATCGCAGATGCATAATCAGATATTGCATCCGCATAGTTACCCAACGCGGTATAAGCTTCGGCGCGTTCTGCATAAACAGATGGATTTACAACACCTTCTGGACGGGCCAATGAATTGGTATAATCTGCAATTGAACCCTGCCAGTTTTTCGTCCATAGATTCAGCTGGCCACGTTTGGCATACAAATCACGCATTTGCAATGCAACACTAGGATTCGAACTATTCGCAGCCAACGCATTATTAATGTCGTTCATCGCTGCAGAATAATCTTCTAAACGAGCGTACAATAAAGAACGATCATAATATGCAACCGCGTTCGCAGGATCTTTTGACAAAGCCGCATTAAAGTCGGACATCGCATTATTATAATCACCGGCCTGCATGTAGGCTTCGCCCCTTAGGATATATGTATCAACCGATGCAGCACCAGCGTCAATCGCAGCAGTCAAATCTGCAATCGCAGCATCCAATTCACCAGCCAATAATTTTGTCTTGCCATTATTGTAATAATCGGCCGCTTGTAACAATGCCTCTTCGGTGACAACAACCGACTGTGGTTGTGGCTGAGTGTTGTGCGCACGCCCCAGAATATAAAATGTTGCTGCAATAAAGAATAGAATAATAAACCAATAAACATAAATCGACAACGACCATGGGTTAAAACATGGTTTGGAATTATTTGTTTTCACAGTTGGCTTGGACGCCACAGGGCGTACCGTTGCGCGACTTTTTAAATTGATAGATTTTTTTTCAGGTGTTTTTTTCATGTAAATCTCCCTTCCTTTTAATGGAATATTAAAGAGATTTTTTAATCACGTCAATTGTTTTCTGCGAAATCTTTTTAATTTTTCCAACAGACAGATTTCCCAACGATATTCCACCGTATGAAATCCGGTGCAATTTGCGCACAGGACACCCACATGCACGCAGTACAATTCGAACCTCGTTCTTTTTACCCTCGGTAATTGTTATGCGCAAATCGTTGCCACCGATTTCTTCTATCCTCATCGGCGCATAGCGAATCCCGTCCAATGTTATACCATTTCGTGCATGCGCCAGACGTGAAAAATCAGTGCAATTTACAGTCGCAATATATGTGCGTTCTATGTTCGATGACGGTAATGTTAGTTTGCGCGCAAATTCACCATCATTGGTTAACAGTAACAATCCAGTCGTTCTGTAATCCAGACGACCAACGTATTTTAAATGCTTGTATTCATCCGGCAAACAATCATATATCGTTTTGCGTCCGTTCGGATCACGCGACGTCGTCATAGTATTCAATGGCTTATGAAACATATACAGTTCTGTATCTGTCTGAGATGCAATCTTTTTACCATCAATTTTTACAACGTCCGATTCGCCAACAAATGAAACAGGACTATTTATTGTCACGTCGTTTATACTGACACGACCACATGCAATTAATTCTTCGGCGGCACGCCGTGACGCGACACCCGAATCTGCAATAAATTTCGCAATACGTACACCCATCTATTCACCCA
>JAZROU010000011.1:0-41975 GCA_045648865.1 Candidatus Enterousia sp. | reverse complement strand
AAACAAAAACCAATATGACGCCAAGGCTTGTATCGGGGCACTGGAAACATGTATGAAGGACGATATGGTCTGTGGGGATGATTACCTGAAATGTGTCGACCCAACAAAAAAATATATCGACGAAAATGGTAATGTGGTATTAGGACAAAGGGTTTCAGATATCACTGATTTTATGAAAAATTACAACAATGCGAATATTGATAAAACGTTCTTGGAAAACGCGTACGACAACCAAATAATAAATTCAGAAAGTTGTAGCAAAGTTTCATCGTCTGATGACCCAAGCGTCGGTGGCGATGGGTCATGCGTTGCAAAATATTTATTACAAAAAATTGGCACAAAACAAAATGTGACCGACGAAGGGCTGTGTCGCGCCGTTTTGGACAAGTGTCAGCGCGTATCCTATGATGCGTCAGGTAATTACATTCCATATAACGATGTTGTTGTGAACTATGTCCAGCGCGCAATGGTTAATATTCGTGCCGCACAGCAACGCGCCATTTCAAAATATGCGTCCAGTTGTATGGTGGATATCGCACAATGCTATAACCAACAGGTGACCCAGGTAAATGCATGGTCATCATCCGCCAGTGTAAGTGGCATTTATAATGTAATGCGCGGGGCGTGTCGTAATGTTGCACTGACGTGCGCATACGCGGTGTTTAATGGCGATACAACCAGTTGCCCCATAACAGACGAAGAAACATGTATAAACAACATATCCGAAATGTTCTATCAGTCGTTACTGTGCCCAGATAATTCAGAGTATCAGTCGACAGAATGCCCGGCCGGAGAAATTGGAAACGACAAAAAATGTGTTAACACCAGATGTAGATGTAAGACCGGGTATATACCATGGGGAACATCGTGTGTACTAAAATGTCCGGATAACAGCGAACGCAACTCGTACGGGACATGCGTATGCGATCCCGATTTTACAATGCAAAACGGTGTTTGCATAAAAAACAGCAATTCTTAAAAAAACACCCCATCTTGGGGTGTTTTATAGTGGAGGCCTGGGTCGGAATCGAACCGGCATCCAAGGATTTGCAGTCCTCTGCATAACCACTCTGCCACCAGGCCTGAACTTTGCGTGACCATATTACGCAAAAATAATTTGTAATTCAACATAAAAATTGTATAATTTAATATATTGTTATTCCGAGAGAGATTTTATATGAGAAAACTGTCTTTTTTTATTCTGGCGTTAATGCCATTTTGTGCTGGTGCGGCGGACAATAACTGTATGACGCGCACAGATGTGCCGGATGGTAAATTAAACCTGCCACAGGTTATTGAATTGGGGCTGTGCCGTAACCCGCAAACCGCCGCCGCGTTTATGGCGTATGAATCTGCACGATTTGCAAAAAATGCCGGATATGCCGATTATTTGCCCAGTGTTAATGCGTCTGCAAATGCGTCTTTGCCGTACAGAAACGAACAATGGGGCGATTGGTCGTATGGTGCATCGCTGTCTGCGTCATATTTGATTTTTGATTTCGGTAAAAGATTTTCTGATGTTAAACAGTCTATATACGCGTGGCGCGCGGCGGGATTTGATTATGACGAAAGTGTCCAAAACTATGTTTACAGCATAATCGGGGCATACTATGCATTATTAAATGCAGATGCAGATGTTGAATCGGCGCAAATGCTGCGGACAGTCGCACAGACCGCGCGTGATACAGCGCAAAAAAAATTCAAGGCCGGCGCAGTTGCCAAGGCAGATGTGTTAAAGGCAGATACAACATTGGCTGGGCGTGATTTGGATTTGGAACGCGCAAAAAATAACCGCGAAATCGCCAAGGGAACCCTGCTTAGCAAGCTGTCTTTCCCGGCAAATGCGGAAATCGAAATTGCAGATTTGCCATCAGAAATCGGTACACCACAGGAAACAAAATCACTGGAAGAATTATTTGAACAGGCACAAAAAACACGCCCCGATTTATTGCGCGCAACCGCAAACAAAGATGCCGCGTGGCACCGCAGAAACAGCGTATTCCTTAGCAATCTGCCGTCAATTTCTGCGTCGGGTTCTGTGTCGTGGAACGATACACCGTCTGAAACATTTGGCGCAGGCCAAGACAAAGTCAGTGGCAGTATCGGCATACGCGCATCAATGCCACTGTTTGCAGGATTCGCAAACCTGTATAATGCGCGGGCGGCGGCGGCAAACTATGACCGCGCGGTCGAAATCGAACGTCAAACAAATGATAATGCAACACTGGATATATTCACAGCATATCATAATTACAAGACGGCCTTGACGCTGTTAAGTCAAACCGAAACACTGCTGAAATCTGCAACGGAATCTGAACGCGTGACCGCCGGTATGTACAAAGTGGGACGGGCAACAATGCTGGATTGGCAGACGGCGCAGTCTGAATTGCTGAATGCGGAAAAGCAAAATAACGCCGCCAGATACGATTTGTTTACAAAACGCGCAGCCGTCGCATTGGCCGTTGGTGAAATCAAGACAGAATTGGACAAGGGTAAAGAACATGAAAAACAATAAAACAACTGAATCTGGACAACCAAAAAAATCTGTTACGCGTCGCGTGTTTGGATGGCTGTGGCGTAAAAAGTGGTGGGTACTGATGGCAATGGCGGCGATAATTGGCGCGTGGTTAATATTTGGTGGCACATCAAAAAAACCAGGTGAATTTATTACGCTGAATATTACACGCGGGGACCTGCGACAGGTCGTGACCGCAACAGGTGAAATTCAACCTGTTAATACCGTTAATGTCGGGTCCCAGGTGTCGGGTACAATCGATAACCTGTATGTGGATTTTAACAGCAAGGTAAAAAAAGGCGATGTTTTATTAACAATTGAACCATCTGTCTTGCAGGCAAGTGTCGACGAATCAAAGGCGTCGTTGGACAGCGCGATTTCACAACGAAATTTCGCAAAAAGCGAATATGAACGCAATAAAACATTATACGCAGAAGACTTTATCGCGCGCGCCGAAATGGAACAATCGCAGACACAGTATGAACAGGCCGAACAATCTGTGAAACGTGCACAATCAACATATGATCGCGCAGTGACAAACCTGGGATACGCAACAATCGTTTCCCCGGTCGATGGCACCGTCATTTCGCGCAAGGTTGATGTCGGACAAACTGTTGCGGCGTCTTTCCAGACACCTGATTTGTTCGAAATCGCCGAAGATTTAACAAAAATGCAAATCGAAACCGCTGTGTCCGAGGCAGATATTGGCGTTATCAAAGAAGGACAACCTGTCACATTTACTGTTGATGCGTATCCAACAGAAAATTTTGATGGCGTAGTGCGACAAATCAGACTGTCACCAACAACAACATCAAACGTCGTTGTTTATACCGTTGTTATTGATGTAGACAATACACAATTGCGTTTGATGCCGGGTATGACCGCGTTTGTAACAATCGTTATTTCAGAAAGAAATAATGTATGGCGGGCGGCAAACTCCGCGTTCTTGGTGCGAAATTTTACAAACTTTCTGGATTCAGATATTGTCAATGGCGCAACACCTGTGACACATCTGGCAATTATGCGGGGGGACGATGTTATATTGGTTCCATACACCAAGGGATTGGTGACTGCAACAGAATCTGAAATTATTTCAGATGAAATTCAAATGGGTGATAAAATTATTGTCGGACGGGTTGGTATGACGTCTGCAAATCCACAACAAAGAATGAACCCAATGCGTGGCCCCAGAATGTAACGAAAAAGCCGGCAAATGCCGGCATTTTTATTTATTAATTTTTTCCATAAATGCCCGGTGGTTTTCCAGGTCTGGTGCAGGAATTTCAAATTTTCGATATGGAAAATCGCCACCAACCTTTGGGTGGGCCAACATGGCGGCATGCTGTTTGGCAATAATTTCAGAAACATCCGGGGCAGGGGCGGTATTTTCAAGTTCCAGGTACACCTTGGCCAGGATTTCCGAGTCGATTAATGCACCATGCGCGTCCGCACGCGCAGTCAGTGATATTCCATACCATTTTGCCAATGCGTCTAATGTATAACTTTTTGGACCAAAGACGCGATTGCGCGCAATTACCAGCGTATCCATCATCTGTTCGCGTGGAATTGGGCGCAGCCCCAGTTTATTTAATTCATAATTTACAAACGGAAAGTCAAAGTCCATGCCATTGTGCGCGACAATCGGACTGTCCCCGATAAATTCCAGAAAACGTGGTGCAACCGCCGCCATTTTTGGTTTATCTTCCAAAAAAGCATTGGAAATCTTGTGAACCATGTATGTATCAGGCGGGATTATTTTTCCATCTGGATTAATGTATTCATGAAATGAATTGTCGGTAATTTTGCCGTCTATAACCTCTACCGCGCCAATTTCAATCACACGGTCGCCACGCATATATTCAAACCCAGTCGTTTCAATGTCAAAACAAATTACACGTTTCATTTCCAATCCCAGCCCTTGATAATAATTGTCGCGGGTATTATAATGGAACGATGAAATTAATGCTAGAAAATCTTAACAACGAACAACGCATGGCGGTCGAAACAACCACCGGACCATTATTAGTATTGTCCGGCGCAGGCACCGGAAAAACACGCGTATTGACCACACGTATTGCATATATCTTGAACAACAACATGGCATTGCCATGGCAGGTTTTGGCCCTGACATTCACGAACAAGGCTGCAAATGAAATGAAAAAAAGACTGGAATCTTTTTCCGATGGCGCGTGGTTTCCAGGTGATATATGGTGCGGGACATTCCATTCGATTTGTTTGCGAATCTTGCGCAGTAACGCAGAACGCGCCGGGTTGCGACGGGACTTTATAATTTACGGCGAAGACGATCAGAAAAACGTTATAAAATCTTTGCTGACGGCAACAACAAAAACACCGGCAGATTACGTCGAAGAATTTTCTGCAAAAAAAGACAAAGGGTTGGTCGCTTTGAAATGCACCGACAAATTATTCAATGCGTATAACGCAGAATTGGCGCGGTTGAATGCGGTGGATTTTGGCGATATTATTTTGCGCGTCTTGGATTTGTTTGATAAAAATCCAGACGTTTTGGCACGATATCAAAATCAATTTAAATATATTCTGGTCGATGAATTCCAGGATACAAATAATGCACAAATGGAATTTCTGCAAATGTTGACGCGCGACGTGGAAACACCAAATATTTGCTGTGTTGGGGATGATGACCAATCGATATATTCATGGCGCGGCGCAGAAATAAAACATATATTAAATTTTGAGAAAACATTCCCAAACGCCCAGATAATTCGCCTGGAAACAAATTATCGCAGTACTTCGAACATTCTGAATGCGGCAAATTCGTTAATTCGACACAACCAAGGACGCCTGGGCAAGGATTTACGTGCAGAAAAATCGGATTCAGTCGGGGAACCTGTGTATGTTCTGACCGTGCCAACAGACAGGGACGAGGCACGAATAATCGCCGACGCAATCGTGCGGGCAGATACAACGGATTTTTCTAAATTCGCACTGTTGATTCGTGCAGGCAGTTTGTCACGAATTTTCGAAGAAGAATTCGCATCACGCGGCATTCCATATAAATTAATTGGTGCAACAAAGTTCTATGACCGCATGGAAATACGTGATGTTATTGCGTATCTGCGCCTGATGGTGTATCCGTTCGACGATATGTCTTTTTTACGTGTAATTGCAAAACCACGACGGGGATTTGGGGACAAGGCAATCGCAAATTTAAAAGCAAGTGGTCTGACGATGATGGATGCTTTGCGTGGCGCAAAATTGGCACCAAAATTACAGGCCGCGGCCGATGATTTTCTGTCTGCGTTTGATTTCGAATGGGGGGCAATGTCACCAAAAGATGCCGCCAAGGAATTGCTGGAACGTACGGGATATATGAAAATGTGGGCCGATTCCAAAGATGCAGATGCCCCCGAACGGATATCAAATATTCGTGAATTGTTGACGTCGGTTATTTCCAAATACAGTACACTGGCCGAATTCTTGGAACAGGCGGCACTGATGATGACAGATGACAATGACGCAAATGATACCACGCAAAATACAAATACCGTCAGTATTATGACAATCCATGCCGCCAAGGGACTGGAATTTGATACGGTGTTCTTGCCCGCATGGGAAGATGGTATTTTCCCAAATGATAAAGCAATTAATGAAGGCGCAATCGAAGAAGAACGGCGCCTGGCGTATGTTGCAATAACGCGGGCCCAGAAACGTTGTGTTATTTCAAACGCAATGACACGCTTTGTGTTTGGAACACGTACATATAATTCACCCAGTCGGTTTATCACAGAAATGGATAATAAATATCTGGATTTCCAAGGCGGTGGTCCGCGGGCATATGCGCCCATGCACAATCATGCGACCACAGAAAAACCAAAAATTTCGCGTCCTGTATCAATGCTTGGCAAATTGGTGTCGCACGAAGAACTGGGGGCAGGGGTCGTTATCGAAGATGGTGGCGCAATATTAACAATCGCATTCAAAACGCGCGGTATAAAAAAAGTCGCACGCGAATATGTGAAAATTTTAAATTAATAAAAAACCCCATTTTCAGGGGATTTTTATCAGTCTTTTTTTAAGAATTTTTCAAGCCATTTATTGTCAAAGTTCAATTGTTTTACATCCTTGTTCCGCAATAAACGCTGTTGAAGTGGGATTGTTGTTTTTACACCTTCGATAACGAATTCATCCAGTGCACGCGCAGCACGCATAATGCACGCTGGACGATTTTGCGCGTGAACAATTAACTTTGCAATCATTGAATCATATGTCGGTGGAATTGTATAGCCGGTATAGACCGCACTGTCCACGCGGACACCCATTCCGCCCGATGGCGCATACAATGTAATTTTGCCGGGATTTGGAATAAATGTTTCAGAATCTTCGGCATTGATGCGAAATTCAATCGCATGGCCGTTCGGAATTACATTTGACTGTGTGTACCCAAGTTTTTCGCCCGCTGCAATGCGTATCTGTTCGCGAACCAAATCAACACCATATACCATTTCTGTGACAGGATGTTCAACCTGCAACCTGGTGTTCATTTCCAGAAAATAAAATTTGCCATCTTCGAACATAAATTCAAATGTGCCGGCATTTGTATAACCCATTTTTTTCGCAGCAGATTTGCATACCTCTATCATATCGTCACGCTGTTTCTGGGTTAAAATGGCGGCTGGGCATTCTTCCATAACCTTTTGATTGCGACGCTGCAAGGAACAATCGCGTTCACCAAAAATTACAACGTTGCCATGTTTGTCGCCCAAAACCTGAAATTCAATGTGACGTGGGTGGGTTAACAATTTTTCCATATATAACGTGTCGTCGCCAAATGCAGATGCGGCTTCGTTCTTGGTCAGCTGGTACGCATCAGACATTTCGTCCGCCGACATAACAGGACGCATGCCACGACCACCACCACCGGCAGATGCCTTTAACATAATGGGATATCCAATCTTTTCCGCAACGTCCAGCGCATGTTCCAACGATTCAATCGCGCCATCAGAACCCGGAACAACCGGCAGACCACATTCAATCGCGGTACGCTTGGCATTAACTTTGTCCCCCATTTTGGTAATCATTTCAGGGGATGGACCAACCCATATCATGCCATGCAGTTCAACCTTGTGCGCAAAGTCCGCACGTTCAGATAAAAAACCATACCCAGGATGAATCGCATCCGAATTTGTTAATAATGCCGCCGTTAATATCGCAGATTCATTTAAATAAGATTCACGCGCAGGACCCGGACCAATACATACAGATTCATCCGCCAATTGTACATGCATGGCATCACGATCAACAGTCGAATAAACCGCAACCGTACGTATCCCCATGTCACGACATGCACGAATAATGCGCAGGGCAATTTCCCCACGATTTGCAATTAATACTTTCTTTATTTGTGGCATTTTATATGCTTTTATTCAATAACAATCAATGGTTGATCAAATTCAACGGCCGCACCATCAGATACCAATATTTCTTTGATAATGCCGTCACGATCAGATTTTATCGGGTTAAATGTCTTCATAGCTTCAACCAAGGCGACGGTGTCACCGGCATGTATCTGCTTTCCTACAGATACAAATGCATCTGCCCCGGGTTCTGGTGCCAGATATACAACACCGACCATTGGTGATTTTAATGCGTATCCGTTAACAACAGGCTTTGTCGTTTCAGATGATTTTACAGGCGCCGCATCGCCAGATACCGGCGCAGATGCCACAGCAACAGCCTGTTGTTTTGATAAATGAATGTGTTTGCGATATACGCCAAATAAAAACTGACGTTCTAAATCCAGTTCTGTAATCCCCATATCATCCATGATTTTTGACATAGATTCAACGGTTGCACGAAATGACATATTTAATCCTTTATGTATAATATTTTACCATCATGCGTATGGTAAATTGTACCACATATGCAAACATTGTCAAGGAACAGGGTCGAATCCATACCCACCCCCAGGACGACATCTGCAAATTCTTTTTAAGCCCATCCAGCAGCCACGAAGTACACCGTATTTTTCAATCGCTGTACGGGTGTATTCACTGCAGGTTGGGGTGAAACGGCATGCCGCACGACCTCCGAATATAGGTGATAATGCATATTGATAAAACCGTACCAGGGCAATTGATGCGCGCTGAAAAACAGATAATTTATTCGGCATTTATTTCCTGTTTGCGCAGATAATTTAGCGCCTTTTTCATCGCATCGCGACCAGATGTACGGTCGGCTTCGATTATCGCACGGCGGATAATAAAAACATAATCCCATTCTGGGCACATCATATGTTCACAATGTGCAATCCAATCACGCAACATGCGTTTGGCACGATTGCGGTCAACCGCATGCTTGAAGGTCTTTTTAGTAACAATCATACCGTATCGGGCATCATCTGGTAATTTTGCGCGTTTGGCACGAACCAGAAAATATGCACTTTTCGCCACTGGGTCGTTTTCGCCCATCGCAAAGTCAGCATGATTTTTTATAGTATCTCTTATCATAGTGCGGATATAATACCATAATATCTGATTAATCAAATAAATTTGTTGGCGCGCCTTGATTTTTTCAATGCTGTGATTTATAGTTCAAAAAAATCATAATTTATGGGGAAAAATATGTATAACTGGTTGATGAAATTCTTTTCGGCAGATATGGCAATTGATTTAGGAACTGCAAATACATTGATTTATGTAAAGGGACGCGGAATTGTATTAAACGAACCATCTGTTGTGGCGGTGGCTGAAAACCGCCTGATGGGACGCAAAGAAATCTTGGCCGTAGGGACCGAAGCAAAGCAAATGTTCGGACGTACACCCGGAACAATTTCCGCCGTGCGACCATTGCGCGATGGGGTTATCGCAGACTTTGAAGTTGCCGAAGAAATGATAAAATACTTTATTCGCAAGGTGCATCATAAAAACCCACTGGCGGCACCGCTGATTATTATTTGCGTGCCTTCGTGTGCAACCCAGGTGGAACGACGCGCAATTCAAGAGGCGGCAGACGCCGCAGGCGCACGCAAAGTATTTATTGTCGAAGAATCAACCGCCGCCGCAATTGGGGCAGGGTTGCCAGTGGAAAAACCATTGGGGTCGATGGTGCTGGATATTGGTGGTGGCACGACCGAGGTTGCAGTTATGTCACTGGGGGGTATCGTGTATTCAAATGCCGTCCGCACAGCAGGCGATCAGATGGATGTTGATATCATTGACTTTGTGCGAAAAAGTAAGAACCTGTTAATCGGGGAAAATACAGCCGAAGAAATAAAAAAACGTATCGGAACCGCAATCGCACCAAAGGACAAGGCAAATGAACTGACCATGAAAATCAAAGGGCGCGATTTGCTGTCGGGGACACCACGCGAAACAGTTATTACAGAAACACAGGTCGCAGGGGCATTGGCACAGACAGTGTCCAAGATTGTTGATACCGTTCGTCAGGCACTGGAATTAACACCGCCTGAACTTTCCGCAGACATCGCAGATTTGGGTATCGCGATGACAGGTGGCGGGTCAATGTTACGTGGATTGGATGTCGCAATTCGTGCTGCAACCGGTTTGCCAGCGTTCTTGGTCGATAACCCATTGGCATGCGTCGCATGTGGCAGTGGAAAAATGTTATCGAATCTGGATAAAAATAAGCATGTGTTGCAAACTATGTATTAATAAATCCCGCATTTGCGGGATTTTTTTCTTATCAAACAAAATAGAAAACAAATATCAAAGTTGACAAATCTGAATAATATGATATTTTATGTCTATTAAAAAGAGGTTATACATGAAATTTGTGCAAAAAAAAACCGATCGAGAAAATATTGAAAAATTCTTTTTAGAAAAGGTTTCTCGTTATTCACATATTCCAGTGGATGTTCTAAAAAGTCATTTGAATGAAGAACTTTTCTTGACCCAATGTGCAGGGTTTGATTCGTTGGATATGTTAGAATTGCTTACAGAACTAGAAAGCAAGTATGATATCAAGTTTTCTGTTGAGATAGAGGCACGTATGAAAACCTGGTCTGGACAAAAAATTTTGGATGAATTGTTCATGATTACTAATAAAAAGGAACCAGATAATAATGGTATAAAAAATATTGCTGGTATGTATACGTATAAAAATGAGGTTCCATATTGCAAGTTAACAGAACAGCCTTGCAACAAGATTGTCAAAGCGGGTGTTACGTCTGAAAAAAATGCATGCGAAATTGTAAAGTGTGTTTTGTTTAAAAATCATATGAAATATCGTTAAAAAAAAAGCCGGCAAATGCCGGCTTTTTAAACATTTTTATTTATCGCGAATTTGCGCATTACACTTTTTTTCAACCGCAGATATAACCGCATTTTGCACGGCCATCAAATCTGTGTCAGACATGTTGTCCGTTGGTTGAATCGTAATTGTAAATGCAATGGATTTTTTCCCGTTCGATAAATCAAACGCGTCAAAGACAACAATATCAGTGATACGGCTGTCCGCAGAACGCGCCACAGACGTCAATTTTTCCGCCATTGTATCTGAATCTGTGATAAACGCAAAATCACGCGTTATAGGTTGGAATTCAGATAATACCGGTGCTGTGCCACGGCGACGAGATGGCAGATTTTTTACATCATCCGCAATAGCAATAACCACATTCGTTTTAATGCGTAATTTTTTCGCAACCGATGGGTGCAATTCACCAAATTGGGCAATTTGCTTTTTACCCTGATATATGGCCGCATAACGATATGGATGCGCCCAGCGTGGCGGGTTGTCTGTTGATACCGTGAAACGCTGGCCCGACATTAATGCAATCAGGTCTGATTTCACATCGTAAACATCAACATTTCTATTACGCCCAGTCCAATGCCGTGGCGATGTGGCGCCCGTGCGAACAATGCACAGCGATGTATGTTGCCCACCCGGCGCGTCACCGTCAAATACCGTGCCCAATTCAAATAAATTCAAATCTGGGTATCCGCGTTTTTCATTATTTGACACCGCGGTTAACAATCCACACAACAGTCCGTTACGCATTGTGTCATAATCCGCAGTTATTGGATTGGCAATCTGAATATTTGTTTTGTCTGATAACAATTGTTCGGTTACCAGATTCCCAAAACCAAATGAACGGCATTCGTTCAGGCCACGTGATGACAACAACGTCTTGATATCCATTTCGTGTGTGTCGTGTGGACGCGCGTCACCAATGGTATGCGCAGACGATGTCGCAATTTTGTCATATCCATATATACGCAACAAATCCGCCACAATTGTTTCTGGGATTTGGACGTCTACGCGTGACGAAGGTGGTGTTAACACCCAATTATCGCCAGACGTTTTTATATCGTACCCAAGACGCGTCAGAATTTCATGTTGCGTTTCAGACGGAATATCAAATCCGGTTTTTTTCATGAAATACGATGGCGTATATTTGATTTTTATGTCCGCCCCAGAATCTGTGCCAGCAGAAAATGCGCCGACAATTTTTCCACCACACTGGGACATAATTATGTCTGTGGCACGCATGGCGGCCGGACCGGTGATTGTTGGGTCAATACCACGTTCATAGCGATATGATGCGTCGGTCGATATTCCCAATCTTTTCGCAGATTTACGGACAGATACTGGGTCAAAGTATGCGGATTCCAAGATGATATTCTTTGTTTTTTCAGTCGTTGCACCACGCGCACCACCGATAACACCCGCCAATGCCAATATGCCCGACGCATCGGTAATAACAACGTCATTGTCGGTTAATTCATGTTCTGTGCCGAACAGGTCTGTGAACTTTTCACCGGCGCGCGCATTACGCACAACAATGTCGCCATCAATTTCGTCTGCGTCAAAACAGTGCATTGGTTGCGCCATGTCATAACAGATATAATTCGTTGCGTCAATTGGGGCATTTTTCGGATTTATCCCAATCGCACGCAGGCGTGACGCAATCTTTTTATCACTGGAGGCGATATCAATTCCATGAATTTCAACCATTTTATATGCACGACATTTTTGTGTTTCCAGTTTTACAGAACGCGCGCCCGCAACAGATTTAAATTCGCCGTCTTTTGGTGCAATATATTCACCAACCCCCGCCGCAGCCAGGTCACGCGCAATGCCACGAACCGATAAATAATCAGGGCGGTTTGGTGTGATACCGGCGTCAAATACGGTCTTGGATTCAATAACAGGCGTTCCAATTTTTGTGTCGGATGGCAATTCAATAATGCCACTGTGGTCGTCGCCAATTCCCAATTCGCGCGCAGAACACATCATGCCATTCGATACAACCCCGCGCAATTTGCCAGATGTAATTTCATGCCCATCAATTATGCAGCCGGGCGTTGCCAACGCAGATATCAGACCCACGCACGCGTTTGGCGCACCACATACAACCTGACGCGGGGTGGGCGTGCCATCATCAACCATTAACACGTGCAGATGGTCACTGTTTTCATGTGGTTTGCATTCAATAATTTTTGCCGCAATTGGGGAAACAGGTGATTGCAGGTCTTCTACTTCGAGCCCGATTCTGGTCAAAGTATCGGCAATCACGTCCGCAGATGCGTCTGTTTTTAAATATTCTGTTAACCAATCATATGTCCACTTCATTTTTTACCCCCACATTAAAATCCAGATTTTTTCAGCCAGCGCACATCACTGTCGTAAAATTGACGGATGTCGTTCAGACCGTACTTTAACATCGCCAATCGGTCCCAACCAAAACCAAACGCAAAACCCTGGTAAACATCGGGGTCAATACCACAATTGCGCAATACATTTGGATGAACCATCCCAGATCCCATGATTTCCAGCCATTTGCCACCCTGCCATTTTAAGTCAATTTCAATGGATGGGTCTGTAAACGGAAAGTATGATGGACGAATGCGTAATTCAACGTTTTCAATGCCAAAATAGCGCGATAAAAATGCACGAACATCCGCAATTAAATCCGACATAGTGATATCTTTGTCGATATATAAACCTTCGATTTGATGGAACATCGGGCTGTGTGTTGCGTCCATTTCTTTGCGATATGTCGAACCAATGCCGAACATTTTAATTGGTACACCATCTGTTTCCATCGCACGAATTTGAATCGCAGATGTTTGCGTACGCAACACATTGCCATTTGGCAAAAAGAAAGAATCCTGCATATCACGGGCAGGGTGATGCATTGGGGTGTTCAATGCAGTAAAATTATGCCAATCATCTTCGATTTCAGGACCTGTGTACATCGTATAACCAAACGATTCCAAAATTGCCGATATTTCAGACAGACTTTGCGTCAGTGGGTGTAATGTACCACGATTTTCTGGCATTGGATTCAAAGACATATCCAATTTCTGTTTCTGCAGGCCCGCCATCAATACTGCATTTTCAATTTCAATCTGGCGTGTTTTAAATAATTCGCGCAGTTCCGTGTTTTCACGGTTTAATGCCGCGCGCGCGTCGTTATCCAGATTTTTCATCTCTTTCAGGCGCGCCGTCATTGTGCCATTTTTGCCAAATGTTGCGGTGTACAGCGCCTGTAAATCTTCCAATGTATTAATATTTTTTATTTGTTCGTGCATGATTCTTACCTTAAAACATTTAAAAAAGCCGTCATACGACGGCCTTTATTATTACAAAACAGATACCCCGCCGACAAGGTATTATTTACTTTCGGCGTTGTTAAATCGTTTCGCTGTGTCAACCAATTTGACGAAGTTTGCATCACCTGCATATGCCATTTCGGCCAAAACCTTGCGGTCCAGGGCGATGCCTGCCTTTTTCAGGCCATTCATAAACTGGCTGTAAGTCATACCATTTGCGCGTACCGCTGCATTGATACGGACAATCCACAAACCACGAAATTCACGTTTTTTAACGCGACGATCGCGATATGCATACTGACCCGCCTTTTCCGTTTTTTCACGGGCGGCGCGATATGTTGAATGATGACGGCCCAGGTAACCCTTGGCACGTGCTAAGATTTTATTGTGCTTTTGTTTAACGGTTGTACCGCGTTTTACTCTTGCCATGACCTGTTACCCCCTTATTTCAAACCGTATGGCGCCAGGATTTTTGCCTGACCCACCATGTTTTCATTCAAATACTGTGGTTTTGCACCTGCCTTGTTTGCGCGGGCAGATTTCTTGCGCAACAGTTTTTTATGAGAGTTGCGTGCAACACGGATTTTACCGGTCGCGGTCATAGACGCACGTTTTTTCAAGTACGACTTGGTCTTTAATTTTGGCATTTTATATCCTTTTATTTCTAGATAGTTTTTAGTGTCTGGTGGCAATGCCTGCCACTTTGACTGTGCCTATTTTGCCAGATTTATTTCAAAAATCAAGTTTTTATTGAATATCTGACTTTTTGGGGTTAAAGTAATGCCCGATGAAACAAAATAAGATATCTTCCAAAATATACCCTTTGATTCGCGCGGTCGCAACGGCGGCGGTCTTGCCAGTTCTGTTTATATACATCATGGTTGCAAAACCAGACTATGCAATTATGAATGCGTTGGGACATGTGGTTGTGCCTGTGGCCCAGGTGGTGGGGGATGTAATTACGTGGCCGTTTCGGGTCATCGGAAATACGTTCAGTGCAATTACACAGGTTTCATCACTGCGCGAAGAAAATAAAGAACTGCGTGCGCGTTTGGACGCCGCAATGATAAACAAGGATTTGTGCGATATCGCAATAAAAGAAAATCAAAAATTAACCAATGAATTAGGACTGGTAAGTACCCAGCCACGTGACGCAGTTATCGCAGATGTTATTCATGATAATCGGGCACTGGGGCATAATACGTATATAATAAACCGGGGTGGACGTGATGGTGTCGAAACAGGTATGGTTGTGGTAACAACTGATATGCGTCTGGCCGGAATTATAATTGACAGCGCAAATAATTTTTCACGTGTGCGGGCCCTGACAGATGCAGATACAAATATTGCTGTGCGTGTTGTTGGGTCGGATGTTTATGGTTTTATGACAGGAAATGGGTCAAAGTATCCAACAATGGGATTTTTTAGCAATCCTGAATTTCAACCTGTGCGTGGAATAAAACTGGTTTCCAGTAATATATCCGGGGTTTTGCCAGCAGGACTTATCGTTGGTGAAATGATTGATGAAACAGATGTCGCAGTTGCAAATCCAGCCGAAATTTCACGGGTTATGGTACTAAAATTCGATACACCAAAAAACGAATATAAATGAAAGAAAATATAATTAATTTTTTACGTGCCGCATTTCCGTTTTTATTAACAATCGGATTGTGGCGGTTGGCACACCCGTTTTGGAACCCAGCAGGTATACTGGCAATTGTGCCTGTTTTCATTTGTTCTTTTGCAAGACCGGTAAACTGGTTCCCGATTTTTTCCGTTTTGATGTGTGTGTGTATTGATTATAATTTTGAAACAGTTTGCTTTTGGTTGGCGATGTATTGTTTGTTCTTTGCAATAAATGGGTTTCAGACGTATATTGATATAACACATATGGATAAGTATGGTATACTGGCGTTTATGGTATTTTTTGGGGTGGCTGTGTTTATTCAGGTAATTACAAACTTTACATTTATAAATATTCTGCGGGGGGGGTGGATGTTTATAATGGCAACCGCGATTTATATACCGACCGCAAAACTGATACAAAGGGTGCAACATGATTGACAAGGAAGTTGCAAGAACTTTTGATAGACGCAGTGCCCTGTTTTTAACAGCAGGGGCGGTGTTAACGTCTGCGTTGGTGTTACGAATGCTGCAGATGCAGGTGTTTAGTTATCGTGACTATAAAAAGAAAAGCGAGAATAATTCTTATCGTATACAGATAAATATGCCTGAACGCGGGAAAATTTTAACACGCAGTGGGACACCTATTTCACGCGACGCACCGATTTATCGTATTTATATCATCCCAGAAGAGGCACGTGATATAGATAACCTGGTCGAAACGGTGGCAAGGGATTTAAATCTGCGGGAAAAACGCGTCGAAAAAATACGTGCCAAGATAAAAAAACAACTTAAATTTCAACCGGTATTAGTCAGTGAAAATACTGATTGGAACGCGTTGGCAAAATTACAGGCAAAAAATTTGCCGGGACTGCACGTGGAAAGTGGATATGCACGAATTTATGAAATGGGACCGGCCGGCGCACAAATTTTTGGATATGTTGGCGAACCTAAGAATCAAATCCCAAATGCACCTTTCTTTACAACCGGTGTGACAGGACTGGAAAAACGTTTTGACGATGTGATGAAGGGTATCGCAGGACAGACTGTTTTAATATCGAATGCAGTGGGACGTATCACAGGCGAAGACAAATCACAATATGTCGCACCAACAATTGGACAAAATGTAAAGACAACAATTAATGATAATGTTCAGCGCGTTATGTATGATGCACTGGCAAAACACAGGTCGGGATGTGGCGTGGCGCTGGATATAGAAACAGGTGATATTCTGGCAATGGTTTCTGTGCCCAGTTTTGACCCGAATATGTTCCGCGAAGATGATGCGGACGAATATATTCAAAACCTGCGGGATGATATCGCAAAACCATTTATGAACAAGGCAATCGAAGGTTTGTACCCGCCGGGGTCGACATTCAAAATCGTTGTGGCGTTGGCGGCGCTGGAATCAGGCGCAATTAATCCCAAAGAAAAAATTTTCTGTCCGGGATACTGGGATTACGGTGACCGCAGATATCATTGCTGGGAAGAAAAAGGACACGGATACGTCGACCTGGCGGGGGCGCTGAAACATTCGTGCGATATTTATTTCTATCAGATTGCGTTGCGTATCGGAATAGACGCAATCAAAGATATGGCAATTCGACTGGGGTTGACTGAAACATATATGGATAACATATTGTCGCGCGAAATGCCCGGCGTTATGCCAGACAGATACTGGAAAGAAAAACAGGTCGGTGTACGTTGGGTTCATGGCGATACAGTTATTTCAGGAATCGGCCAGGGGTTTATTTTAGCAAACTGTTTGCAGTTGGCAATTATGATGGCGCGTGCATCTTCGAACAAGCGCGTTGTTCCACGACTGATTGCGGATACAAAAAAGCCGAATTTTGACAGTATGAATTTACAACAAAAAAATATCCAATATGTTTTAAATGGATTGGAACAGGTGCTGAAAAAAGGTGGAACCGCCGCAGGCAGCGCAATTAATGTTAATGGTATGCATATGGGTGGAAAAACAGGTACGTCCCAGGTGCGCAGTATTTCTAAGAAAGAACGACAAAGCGGTGTTCTGACCAATGAACAGCTGCAATGGCAAATGCGAAATCACGGATTGTTTGTCGGATATGCACCAACTGATAAACCAAAGTATGCAGTATGCGTCGTGACAGAACATGCCGGCGGCAGTGGCCCCGCCGCACGTACCGTTGCCGCCGTTATGAAAGAACTGTTAAAAGGATTAAAGTAATGGCACGACAAATACGCGTTTCAAATGCAAATATGATGACGTTCCCTGAAAAGTTAAGCAGATTTTCATGGGGGTTGTTCGTGCCAATGTGTATGGTGTTGGCAATTTCAATCGTTGTACTGTATTCGGCCGGTGGCGGTAATTGGAAGCCGTTTGCGCTATCACAACTGATGAAAATCATGTTAGGGTTTGGGGTATTCTTTTTCGCAGCATTTACAAATATAAAAACATGGATTAAATCTGCGTATCTGATTTATGCAATCGCATTGATTATGATTGTATTGGTGACATTCGTTGGACATACGGGTATGGGGGCGCAAAGGTGGTTGAACCTGGGGGTGATTCATATTCAGCCGTCAGAACTGATTAAAATTGCGCTGGTGTTGGCACTGGCGCGGTATTTTGCGTGGTTTAATTCGGTGGAACTGGGACAATTTAAAAACTATGTTGCGCCGATGCTGATGCTGTTGGTGCCGTTTAGCTTAATCGTTGCCCAGCCTGATTTAGGGACAGCTTTGTCATTGGGGATGATTACGGTCGGGGTATTCTATATCGTCGGGGCAAATAAAAAGTGGTTTATTATCGCGGCGATACTGGGGTGTATGGCGGCACCGGTTGTGTGGTTTGGTGGACTGCACGATTATCAACGTGGACGTATTATAACATTCTTGAACCCAGACAGCGATATCCAAGGTGCAGGATATCAAATAAACCAGGCAAAAATCGCATTCGGCAGTGGCGGTATAACCGGCAAAGGGTATATGGCAGGCACACAATCACAGCAATCATTCCTGCCGGAAAAACAGACTGATTTTATATTTACAATGCTGGGCGAAGAATTCGGATTTATCGGCGCGTTCAGTTTATTGGCAATATATACGTGGATTGTCGTGTTGCTGTTCTGGGCGGCGAAAATGTGCCGAAACAGATTTGGACAATTAATATGCTTTGGATTTATGTTGAACTTTTTTGTTTATTACTTTATAAATATTTCCATGGTTTTGGGGTTGTTGCCAACCGTCGGTGTGCCGTTGCCACTGATGTCGTTTGGTGGCAGCAGTCTGTTATCACTGATGTTCGGATTTGGACTGTGCCAAAACGCGTATATTCACAAAGACCAACAATTATCTGCAAAGGGGAGTTAGGGATATGAACTTGTTAATCGTGGAATCACCATCCAAGGCAAAAACAATTGAAAAATACCTGGGGGCAGGGTGGCGTGTTATCGCATCTGTTGGTCATGTACGCGATTTGGTTCCAGAAAACGGCAGTGTAGATACCGAAAATAATTTCAAAATGAAATGGCAAATTATGCCAGGTAAAGAAAAGCAAATTAAACTGATTACAGATGAATTAAAAAAAGCAGATGCTGTTTATCTGGCAAGCGACCCTGACCGCGAAGGAGAAGCCATCGCATGGCATCTGTTGGATATTTTAAAGGCAAAAAGATTATTAAAAGACAAGAAAGTTTATCGCGTTGCGTTCCATGAAATTACAAAAAAAGCCGTCCAGACTGCTATTGAAGCACCACGTGAAATTGATACAAATTTGGTGGATGCATACCTGGTGCGGCGCGCGTTAGATTACCTGATTGGGTTCGGAATTTCACCGTTGCTGTGGCGCAGAAATTTGGGAAAATCTGCGGGACGCGTACAATCTGTGGCGGTAAAATTGGTGGTTGATCGTGAAAAAGAAATTGAAAATTTCAAGCCTGTGGAATATTGGTCATTAGAATCAACGTGTACGGCGGATTCTGCGGCTTTTAAAGCAATGCTGAATAAATTTAATGGTAAAAAAATTGAAAAAATGACCATTGAAAACAAATCGATGGTTGATGATATTTTATCACAAATTGGTAATCCTGAAATCGGGGCCAGTGTTATAAATGTTGAAAAAAAGAAAAATCAACGAAAACCGGCGGCACCATTTACAACGTCAACCCTGCAACAAGAGGCAGCACGTAAATTATATTTTGCATCAAAACGCACAATGAGTGCGGCACAGCACCTCTATGAACAGGGGTTAATCACATATATGCGTACAGACGCAACAAACCTGAACGCAGATGCAGTTAATGAAATTCGCGGGTATATCGCACGTGAATACGGTGAAAAATTTGTTCCAAAATCACCAAACATTTATGCAACAAAATCCAAAAATGCCCAAGAAGCACACGAAGCAATTCGACCAACACATTTTGACGCGCCGGCAAAAAATTTAAGCGGGGATGAGGCAAAACTGTATGACCTGATTTGGAAACGTACAATCGCATGCCAGATGACGAATGCAGAATTTGACTCGGTCGCGGCGGATATCGAAACAGAAAACAAAGTTGCAATATTTCACGCAGTTGGTTCAACACGAACATTTGATGGTTTTATGAAGGTTTATACCGAAGATAAAGATGATGAAGAAGACAAGCGTGACGCAAAATTACCACCATTGAATGTTGGTGATGCAATTAAAATTTCTGAACTGATGCCAGAACAGCATTTTACCCAGGCACCACCCAGATATACAGAAGCCTCGTTGGTTAAAAAGTTAGAAGAACTGGGGATTGGGCGACCATCTACGTATGCGACAATTATGTCAACAATTGTCGACCGTGCATATGTCGAACAAGATAAACAACGCCGTTTCCACCCAACAAATGGCGGATGGGTGATTGCGTCATATTTAAACAAGTACTTTACGGATTTAGTTGATGTAAACTTTACCGCAAAAACAGAAGATACACTGGACGATGTGTCAAATGGTAAACAAGATAAAATCAGCGCGTTGAAAAATTTCTGGGGGCCGACAGATGCAATGATTGATGGTGCACGCGGTATTAAAACGTCAGAGATTATCGATGAACTGAATGAATTTATGAACAGGCATTTATTCCCAGATGGTAATGATGTATGCCCGGAATGTGGCGCAAAACTGGGTATAAAATTGTCTAAGTTTGGACCATTTATTGGATGCGAAAAATACCCAGATTGCAAGTACACAAAACAACTGGGCAAGGTTGATGCCGCCGCACAGGTTGCAGAATCCGCCGCAGTGAATGCTAAATCAGGTACAGTTGAACTGGGGGATGGGATTGAATTTCGTGTGGGAAAATTTGGTCCGTATGTGACAGATGGTGTAAAAAATGTGGCCGCAAAACAATATAGCGCCGATACAATAACACTGGAAATCGCACACGATTTATTATCCAATATCGCAAAAAAAGCAGAACCAATAAAAATTGGCGAAAATCCAGAAACCAAAAAAATTATTTACTATTACCCAACCGGGCGGTATGGTGCGTATATATCATCAAATCGTGTGAATGTTTCGGTGCGTGAACAGCCGGATTTGGAAACCGCAATAAAACTGATTAATAACAAGGCAAAGAAAAAGTGATGGCGCCAACACGACACAATTATTCCAATTTCACAGATGAACTGCGTGCGCGGTTGTCGGTGGTGGATGTTGTAGGACGCGTTGTGCCATTATCACGCAAGGGACAAAATTACTGGGGGTGCTGTCCGTTTCATAATGAAAAAACCCCCAGTTTTTCCGTGAATGAAGAAAAGGGGTTTTATCACTGTTTCGGATGTGGCGAACATGGCGATATTATTTCGTTCACGATGAAGCATAATAACATGGATTTCAAGGCTGCGATTTCAGAACTGGCCAATATGGCGGGACTGAAAATGCCAGATTATAAACCTCGTGACCCAAATGTCGTAAAACACGAAGATGCATTATTCGATATTTGTGAACGGGCCGCACAGACATATTCTGAAAAATTGTTTACATCAGATGCAGCGCATGCACTGGAATACGTGCGTAGACGCGGTTTTTCAGATGATATGATAAAAAAATATCGTATCGGTTATGCGCCTAAAAATAATATTATCGCAAATAAATTTGCAGAATCTAAATATCTGATTGCGTCGGGGTTATGTCGGCACGGAAATAATGGAATGTATGATTTTTTTCGCGATAAATTAATGTTCCCTATATTTAATGCGCGGGGAAAAATTGTGGCGTTTTCAGGACGATCACTGGATGGATCAGAACCAAAATACATAAATACAACAGATACTGATATTTTCCATAAACGTCAGACCGTGTTTGGGTTGAACTTTGCACGTGACGCAATCCATCGCGCAAACCGCAGTATCGTCGTCGAAGGACAAATTGACGCAATCAAAATGCAGGTAAATGGATTCGGGGAAACTGTTGCGCCACTGGGGACTGCGCTGACCGAAGATCATATTGCGTTGCTGTGTAAATCAAACAGGAATATAACATTTTGTTTTGACGGGGATGCGGCCGGGCAAAAGGCTGCTGCGCGCGCATGCAACATTGTATTGCCGTTTATTCGTGATACATCAGATGTAAAATTCGCGTTCGTGTCCGGGGGCAAAGACCCAGATGAAATACTAAAATCTGGTGGCACAGGGGCCATGAAAAAAATTATCGACGATGCGATGACCTTGACTGATTTTTTGTGGGAATTGGCAAATAAAAACTATGTTGTATCAACACCAGGGGGACGGACCCAGGCAGAAAAATTCTTGGACGGGCAAATTGAAAAAATTGTCGACCCAGAATTGCGTAAACAGTACAAGCAAGAATATGATAAACGTAAATTTCAAAACTGGAATAAATGGAAAAAAACAACGAAATTGCCAGATGTAAAATTGCCAGATGTTGGGGCGGTGACAAAAAATACCTTGGTTTATATCGTTAATAATTTCCCAGAACTGGCAGAACGATATATGGATTTCTTGGGGACGCTGGGGGTGGATTTTGATGGGAATGCGCCGGAACTTAGTATGGATGCGGGTGCAGCTGAAAAATATATTGTGTCACTGAAACTGCAAAGATATTTGGAAAAACTGAACGCGCAGAAACGCGAATTTACAAAGCAACTGTTGGCGGGGAACGAAGATGCGCGTGATGAAATAACACGCATAAATTCGGAAATTGAAAAATATACCGAGAAATTAGATATTTTAGTTTCAATATAAAAATACCGGCTTTTTTGAACATTTTTATCAAAAAGGCCGGGATTTTTTTCAACAGTTTTATTTTTTTAGGTATTAAACAAGAAGTGACATATGTCGCCCGGTTGCATCACATAATCACGGCCAACCAGACGCATTTTGCCGGCCTCTTTGACGGCGACTTCGCCACCAAGCGATATAAAGTCAGCGGGCGAAATCACTTCGGCACGGATAAATCCACGTTCAAAATCAGTGTGGATTTTTCCCGCCGCCTGGGGCGCCGTCATGCCGGCGGTTATTGTCCAGGCGTGTGCCTCTTTGGGGCCAATGGTATAATATGTTTGCAACCCCAATGTTTTATAGCCAGTCTTAATCACCTGGTCCAGTCCAGATTCAGACAAGCCCAAGTCATCCAGGAACATTTTACGTTCGTCTGGGTCAACGATTTGTGAAATCTCCATCTCTATCTTTGATGATATTACCAATACATCGTTTGTTGCGCCGAATTTTTCGCGAACCATATCTGAATATTTATTGCCGGTGGCAGCGGACGATTCGTCAACATTGCAAACGTATATCACAGGTTTTGATGTCAGTAAATTAAATGGCGTTGAATCAATATCACCCATGCGCGCAGGTATTGATTTTTCCAGGTTTGCTTTAATCGCGTTGGCGTCTGCCAATAATTTAATCGCATCTTTGTCCAGGCCACGCGCGCGCTTTTCCAGGTTTTTAATTTGTTTATCAATGCTTTCCAAATCCGCCAACATTAATTCTGTTTCAATTGTTTCAATATCCCCCAGTGGATCAATCTTGCCGTGAACGTGCACAATATCGTCATTTTCAAAACATCTGACAACATGAATTATCGCGTCGGTCGATAAAATATTCCCCAGGAATTTATTCCCCAATCCTTCGCCGGTGGACGCGCCCTTGACAAGGCCCGCAATATCAACAATTTCCAGCTGGGTCGGCAGTATTTTCTGAGAACCCGCCACACGCGCCAATTCATGCAAAGTTGCATCTGGTACAACCACGCGCCCCGTATTCGGTTCGATTGTACAGAATGGATAATTCTGCGCATCGGCCGCGGCACTTTGTGTCAAAGCATTAAACAGTGTAGATTTACCAACATTTGGCAGACCCACAATTCCACAATTGAATCCCATTATCAAATCCTTTATAATAGCAACAATATGTCATACATGTGGAACGAATTCAATATAAAAACAATTCCTGCGGAAACTATTGTTTACCGCGATGGACAATATTGTAGTGATTTATCAACATTGCCAAATGCACCAATTAATACTAAATTTAATTTGCCGGTGCATATAATATATGTTGGCGAAATCGCCGGGAAAAACAATCTGGAAATTTTAGTCGGGGCAGAAAATCAAAAAATTATTGTTAGTGTTAATGTAAAAATAAAAAAGCCGGCTTTTTTGAACATTTTTATCAAAAACGCCGGGAAAAATTCTGTTATTTCAGGTACAGTCTTGATTGATAATCAATCAGATCTGGTATATAAATGTAACGCCGAACATTTTTATAAAAATACGGCTGTTTTGATAAAAAATAAGGTTTTGGCCGGGAAAAATTCTGTTTCAAAATTGTCCGGGGTGGCGTTCATTAACAAAGAATGTGAAGATTGCGAATCTGATATCGCATTTATCGCAATGGCAGATGATGGTGCAAAAATAGAATTTATGCCAGGTCAAAATATTATGTCTGAACCAATACGCGCAGACCACAGTGCGTCTTTGTATAAACCAGGTGATGAACAAATATTCTTTTTGAGGTGTGCGGGTTTGTCCGGCGCAGAGGTTGATACAGCATTAAAAGAAGCATTCCTGTGCGAATAAATATAATATTTTGAACACTTGTACAGTTGGGAATTTTTTTGTATCATCGGCGCATGATTAATACTATTTGCCTGACAGATTTTCGAAATCATAATATGTGTCGTATTAACACGTTTGGACGACGCAATGTTATTATAACTGGACCAAATGGGGCAGGTAAAACAGCAATATTAGAGGCGGTATCAATGCTGGGGGGGGATCGTGGTATGCGTGGCGTTGGTATGGGTGATATTGCAAGATTTTCTGGTAATGGGGGATTTTGTGTTTTTGCAAATCTGGCCGATGAAACAGAAATTTCAGTACAATTTGTCGGGGGGGATACAAACAGACGTGCAAAAATAGATGGCGATAATGCACCATTGGCAGATTTGGCAAAATATATCAGAATTGTTTGGATAACCCCACGTGAAGACAGACTGTTTGTAGAAGGCGCCGCAGAAAGACGCGCTTTCTTTGACAGACTGTGCGCCAGTTTTGACGCATCACACCAAGGCAGAAATGCAAGATTGGCAAAATTGCTGAGCGAGCGGGCGTTCGCAATAAAATCAGGGGCGAATGCACATTGGATGGATGCACTGGATATGCAAATCGCCGGTGTTGCCGTCGCAATTGCCGTCGCACGTATTCAATACGCAGGGGAATTAAACTATTTTTTAAAAAGATGCGCGGTGTCTGTGTCTGGGGTTATTGAAAAAATGCTGATTGATGGGATGAGTGCAGGGGACGCAGAACGTGCATATCTGGAATATTTAAAACAAAATCGCACAATGCGTGGTGATAAAATGGTGCTGGATGGGCCGCATAAATCGGACTTTGGCGTATTTAATAATGAACTAAATTTACCGGCATATCTGACCAGTACAGGACAACAAAAAACTGTGCTGATTGATTTAATATTGGCGCATGCAAAGCTGATACATACAAAAACATCGTATAATCCAATAATTCTGCTGGACGAGGCTGCGGCGCACCTGGATAAAAATGCGCGCGATTTAGTGTTTTCAGAACTGGCAAAATCAAACGCCCAAGTTTGGGCAACAGGATTGGCGCCGGAAATATTTAGTAATATAAATGATGCTGTATTTGTTTCTTGCACAAATGGTGAAATAAGTAATATAGTATGCCCGGAGTGATTTATTATGGCACGTATCGATTATCAAACTTTGTTAGACAATGCATTGAAATCTGTGGTCAAAGACGCATTGGTTCATGCACAATTTAATGGACTGGGGGATGGAACGCACTTCTTTATCACGTTTCGTACACGTGACAGTGGTGTCGTTTTGCCGGACTTTTTGCGTATCAGATATCCAGATATTATGACAATTGTTTTGCAATATTCTTATAATAACCTGCATGTGTCAGATAAAGAATTTGGTGTGCAACTAACGTTTGATGGACGTCCGTTCTTTATTCGTGTGCCATTTTCTGCGTTGGTCGAATTCAAAGACCCATCGGTTGATTTTATGCTGTCGTTCCAGACAAAAATGCAACCAGCAACCACAGATAATGATATGGAATTACCACTGGAAGAAAAACCAGATACCGTCCCAGACCCAGGTCGTGTTGTGTCTTTGGATGAATTTAGAAAGAACAGAAAATAAAAAAAAACCGCCAATCGGCGGAATTTTTATTTTTTCTTGAAACCCTGTTTTGCTTTGAATTTTGGGTTGTTAGGGTCGATCAAGATAACCTGTTTGCCACGACGGATCTGTTTTACATTACCGCGTTTCTTCCAAGCCTTTAATGAACTTAAAAATTTCATGTCTTAATCCTTTTTACAAGGCGATTATAAACATATTTTTTTAAAAATCAAATAATATATTATTTATTAGTAGTTGTAGTAGGGGTGGTTGAAAGTGTTGAAAACAGTTTTTAGTTTTTTATTAACAGGTTTTCAACAATTATTTGCCAGGTTTTCCCGACTTTTTACGAAATTGTTGAAAATTTAACAAAATAATTAACAGTTGAAAAGGGGATAGGTTTTTAACAGTTTTAACAAAAATAAGTTCTGGGCTTTTTATGCTTGTTGAAAATTGTTGAAATTGTTATAATTATCAACAGGACGGAAAGAGAATGAAACAGCAAGTATTAAAAGCATTGGCAAACCCGGCGCATATTTTTTATGTGCCTTATTCGTTGGCCGTGTTAAATTTTCTTGTTCAATTCTTGATTTGGATTGTTGTATTTGTTATTTCTGTGGTTGTTACCAAGGGCACTAGGCCAGTGCAACCGCTATATTTTTTAGTGTCGGTTATAATTGTTCATATGATAATCGCAATATTTTCAAAGCGTGACCCGCAATTGGGACAGATTGTTACCGCAAAATTACAACTATTAAAACGTAAAATACCAGGAAAATTGGCAGCATGATACATCAGTTAAATGAATTTTTTGAATATTTTGCAGGTGGTGTTTTCCCAATTACTTTAACTGTTTTGGTGTTGGCGTCTTTGTGTGTGTTTTTAATACTGGTAATGTATGTGCCGGTTTTAAATCGTAGGATTTTTCCTAAATTTGGTTATGCAAAATATTCAAACTATTTGCCGTTCAGTACGGTATATAATGATAATTCTATGCAGCTGACCGATGGCAGTTTAATTCGTGTGTACAGGGTTGCAGGATTGCAGACCAGTATGCAGGATGATGCGGCAAAAGAAAAATTCTTGGATTTGCGGGCGCAATTGTTTAATCAAATTCGTGATTCAGGTGTTGTTCTGCGGTTCTATATGATACGTGACGCGGCAGATGAAAATACAAATTATGAATTCGATCAGCCCACGTTGCAGCGTATATATAATAAATGGCGCGGACAGGGATTAAAGATTTTCTTGAATAATTATTATATTGTGTTGTCCGTTGCAGGGGGGGATGCGCGGGCAAAACTGAATCAATATGGTAATTATATTGAATCAATACTGGCCCCATATAAACCGGTGGTGTTGAAAAATGACAGTCCAGATAATATGGCACGTTTCTTTGGACGGATTTTGTCGCCAATTTCAAAACCAATGCCAAAACGCGCAGATAATAATATCGCAAAATTAACAACGGTTGATGATGTGGAATTCTTGAATGATGGCGTTGTGCGGTATATCAGCGGTGGAAATCAATCGTTTGCAGCATGTGTGTCATTTAAAATTTCGCCGGATTATCTGGATGAAGAATTCTTTGATACTGTGTCGACAATTCAGACAGAAATGATTACTATGAATGGTTTTCATATAATGAAGGCCGCAGATGTCGAAAATACAATAAGAAGAAAACGTTCAACCGCAGAAGAAGAAAAGGCACAGTCAACAGAATCACAAATTTCACAGGCCCAGGTCGCAATGGATGAAAATGTTAGCGGTAACCAAAGCTTGGTTGATTACTATCCATTGTTTGTTTTGTTTGGTGCAACAATTGAAGATTTGCAAAAATATGTTGATGAATTTAGAAAGATTGCAGCGCAATTTGGTATTTCGCCTGTTGTTGAAACATTTGCGTCCAAGGTTTCGTGGTTCGCACAAATTCCAGGATTTAATGTTTTTCCACGCAGTTTTAAATTGTTATCACGGGCGGCGGCAATTTCAATTCCAATGTCAAGTCAGCCACGCGGTGTTGAAAATTCAGACTGGGGGCCAGGGCCACTGGTGGTGTTCCCAACCGCGCAGGGGACGCCGTATCAATTCCAATTTCATGTGTCGGATAAACCGGCGGCTGTTGGACATACGTTGACAATCGGACCGACAGGTGGTGGTAAGACAACACTGTTTTCATTTTTGATTGCGCAAAGTTTGCGTCACCCAAAGTTAAAGGCGTTCTTTTTCGACAGAAACAAAGGGGCGGAAATCTTTACATTGGCGGTCGGTGGAAAGTATATCACAATGCATGGAAAAGAAAAAAAATCTGATCCGATGGAACAGACTTTCTTGACCCATTTAAATCCGCTGAAAATGCCGGATTCCGCAGTGAATCGTGCGTTCTTGCGGCGGTGGTTCGCAATTATTTCAGGGCAAAGTGATGCCGCGTCCGCAGATGAAATTGCGCGCGCTGTGTCGGTGAATTTTGATTACTTGAACGATAATGACAGGATGTTGAAAAATTTGTGGGAAAGTTGTTTTTCGTCGTCCGGAAATATGCGCGCGGCACTGAAAAAATGGGTCGACCCATTGCAATATGGTGATATGTTTAACGAAGTATCAGATACACTGGATTTGCATTCGCGTCTGACAACATTCGATTTTACAGATATTTTAAACGACCAGGTTTTGTCCCCGGCGGTAATTTCATATATATTACACAGAATTAACAATATTACTGTGTCAGGTGGAAACCCATCGTTGATTATGATTGACGAAACTGCACCAATGCTGGAAAACAAAATGTTCCGTGATAACTTTATTACAGGATTACAAGAAGGACGTAAAAATCGCCAGGCATATATGGTTGCATTCCAACGTGCAAATGTGCTGGATAAATTAGGGGTGGGTGATGTTGTGCGTGGCCAGGCACAGACAGTTATGTTTTTCCGAAACCCGGCCGCAGATGCGTCAGATTATGCACACTGGAATTTAAACCCATTAGAAATGGCGTTCATCCAGGGCAAGGCATATCCAAATTTGAAGCGCGCGGTGTTGCTGTCGCGGCCGGTTAATGGTGAATCTGTGATTTTAAATACAGAACTGGGTGGTTTGGGGAATTTATTAAGACTGTTTGAATCAGGACGTTCGTCGGTGCTGTTGGCCGAAGAATTGTACAAAATGTATGGTAATAATTTTGTTAATGAATACCTGAAAAAACAAGGGGCGGCCGATTAATGCGAATTTTAGTCTGGGGCACTTTGTTTTTGATGGGGTGGCCATGTGTGGCGGCAGATTGTTTGCAATTTAAAAAAATTCCAGGGGTTTATATCAATACACCAGATTGGTCAAAGACAGTCGTTCAACCACATGAACAAATGAATTTGTGGCATGGTAATGTTGTGGCGACGCTGGTTGATAATTATCAAATAAATGCAGATGTAAATCCAGTCAATGGGGGATATTGTGTCGGATTAAAATATGTAAATTGTGTCGTTGGATACAGTGACTTTGTCGTGCATATCGATATCAGACATCAACCAAATTCATGTGCGTTTAATGCAATATTAAATCATGAAGATATGCATATAAAAACATATCTGTCTGTAATTGATGATTTAAAGGGTGATTTACAAATGGCTGTTTACAGTGCAGCGCAATCTGTTATGCCACGATTTGTTAAATCACGTGATGATATCGATGATATTATAAATGTAATGAACAGTGAGTTACAATCACATCCTGAACTGATTTTAATAAAACAGAAAATAGCCGCTGCACAAGAAATTCGTAATAAAAAAATAGATGATGTTGAATCAGGTGATGATTTAAAAAAATGTTTTAAATAAATTAATTTTTAAATAAAAAAAAGTCCCAGAATCATGGGACTTTTTTTATTGGCATGTTCCGTATGTACAACCATTTGATACAGATTGTACAGATACGGTCGCAGGACCACCGTCACGGGCGGTTCTGATATTATTTTGGTGTGGGCAATCATATACGTTTGCAACCAATACAAATGCACGTTCGGGACCAAATATTACCCATTCGTTTGGCTTGGTCCGTTGACTGGTTATCCAGTATGCGTTGCCGGGACGGGCCTGGTCTGCGATGCGGTTTTCCAGATATCTGCGGGCATCTTCGGCGGCGTAGACGGAAACCTCGGATTCAAGTTTGTATAAGAATGTACAACCAATTGGTTCGGAATCAAGCTGAACCAAATATTGACTGTTGTTTTCGTTCTTAATCATGTTGCTGCATGCGGTGACAGACAATAAAACAGCAAATAATGCAAAAAATTTCTTCATATATGTCCCCCCTTGTGATTTACCCGTCGATTATATCATAATTGTCAGGGTTGCTGAACAATTTTTTCAAAATTAAATTGTTTAAGGCATGACTGCCTTTGTACGATTCCAGTGATCCACATATAAAACCACCAGATGTGTACATGTCGCCAAGTGCATCAATAATTTTATGACGTACAAATTCATCAGGCCAAATTGTTTCGTTCAGTGTCCCGTCACCCGTGTCATTTAATGCGATAACATTGTTTTCATTTGCACCACGACCCATGCCACGCTTTTTCAGGTATTCCCATTCTGAATATTTTCCAAATGTTCGGGCGCGGGCAATGTTGCGCGTAAAATCAGAAACAGATTCAGGTGTTGAATCAAATGTGTATTTATATGTTTGATTGCCAATTATCTTTTCTGGATATATTAATGTCGCAGTAATTTCTAGGCGTGTGCCATCGTTTGGTGATAGTTTTACAAATCCATTATTTTTACGACCAGATATTGTGTTGAATAACCATATCTTGAATCTGGTAAACAGTGGTAGGTCGCGTAAAATTTCGCGGGAATGGGCAATTACAGGTTTTTTTACAATAATTTTTTTCAATTTACCCGGGGTTTTGCCCACCCGGTCAAATTCAGAAATAAATTGCGCGGCACTGCCGTCCAGGATTGGTGTTTCAGGTCCGTTGATTTCAATAATTGCACTGTCTATGCCGGATATAAACAGCCCGGCCATTAAATGTTCAATTGTTTGGACATGGGCACCGTCTTTGTCGCCAATGGTTGTGTTGCGCATCTTGGTTTCGCCAACATTGTCGAATGTCGCAGGAATTAATTCAGACCCAGCAATGTCAACACGATGAAAATATATCCCAGGATTTTCTGATGGCTTTACAATGATGTCCACAGGCGCACCAGAATGAATACCAACACCAGATATTTTGACTGCTTTTTTCAGTGTCGTCATTTTATTTTCTCCTTTAGCCAGTCCCAAAATGTGTTTTCAATAACTGTGTCCAGTCTGGCATATTTTATTTGATCGCGTATTTCAATCGGCAGGCGTACCCAATCTTTTTCAGTAGTGATTAATTTGGCATGCTTCTTTTCAGCCAGGGATATAAGTTTTTCTAAATCCTGGGTTGTATATTGATAATGATCTGGAAAACTGCGACGTGAAACAACGTTTTTTAGGGATGAAAAGAATTTTTTTGGATAACCAATGCCCGCAAATGCAACCAGACGTTCGTCTTCGTCATATGGTGATGTGGTCTGATTTTTTGCATAAAATACAGGAACGCCAACAGGCAGATTGAATTTCTTTTTGGGTTTATCATTTTTTATGATAATCACGGCGTCTGCACGTTTAACCATACGCTTTGGTTGGCGCAGCGGACCGGCCGGTAACATCAGGCCATTGCCGTATCCCAGACCTTGGTCAAATACCATTATTGAAATGTCTTTTTTAATTGTCGGATTTTGCAGGCCATCGTCCATTATAATTGGACCGGTGTCGGTTTGTTTGTTCAGTAAAATTATGTTGCTTTTTCTGTCGCCAACGTGTACGGCCAAACCTGTGCGTGATAACATTGTGGCTTCGTCGCCAATGTTGCCGGTTTTGGCGTTGCCCTTGTATCCGCGCATTACAACAGGGGCACCATACATGTTCGCAATTGCACGTACAATCGGGGTTTTGCCAACACCACCGGCAAGTATGTTGCCAACACAGATGATTTTTCGACGTGATTTTAGTGGTTTAAAACCGCGTAAAAAATGCACAATACAACTGGCGCTGTAATACAGCCATGAAATTGGTACCAGTAATATGGATACGGGATTTTTGCTAAGAAACCACCATGGGGTTTTCATTTTTTTCCTTTTTTGTTTTTCTTGTTGTTTTCAATCTGTTCGCGTTTTTTGCGTTTGTATTCAGATGCGGTTAAATCTTGTTCAATGTGTGGCAGGCCAAATTCCGCGTCCAGTTCACGCATTTGTGCAACCATGAAATCTTCCAGGTCTTTTCTGATTTTTTCAAATTCTTGGGTGGTGGCGCGTTTAGGAACAAATACAGGATTGCCAACATTGCAGGTTATTTTGTTAAATGGCAGGGCCAGTAAATATTTATCCCATCTATCTTGAATCCAGGCGCGTTTGGCACTGAAACATACAGGTATGATTGGGGCGCCAGACATCTTTGCAAAATACAGTGCACCGTCTTGGACACGCAGTGATGGGCCGCCAGGGCCATCTGGCGACATGCAAATACCATGATCGCCACGGGCCAATACACGCAGACCAGCACGCAGAACAGATACACCCCCCTTGTGCGAAGAACCGTATATGGCACGCAAACCAAATAAATGTTGCAATTTTGCCATCATTCGACCGTCTTTGTGGCGACTGGCCACGGCGTATGCGCGCATGCCACCCAGGCAAATAATCGGGCTTAACATCAAACTGCGACCATGCCAGAATACAAAAATAGCCGGTTTTTTACGATATTTATAGAATGTTTCTATGTTTGTTATGCGTTTGACAGATGTAAAGTATGCAAACCAAATCGGAATAGCCATGAAAATAGCAATAATCCACTGAAAAATCCCCAGCGACAGTATTGGTTCCCAAAAACCTTTCCACAGTTTTCTGAATGTTTTATTTTTTAACACGATATAACCTTTGATTTAATCATGCCAGAATCTTAGCAATAAAAAATACATAATTCAAGAAAGACTAGGAATATCGTCTAAAAATGCGTGTGAATTTTTTTTGTTTGACTATTGTCATAAAAAGTATATAATAAGCACACCTTATCGCGGGGTAGAGCAGTCCGGTAGCTCGTCAGGCTCATAACCTGAAGGTCAATGGTTCAAATCCATTCCCCGCAACCAGTTTAAAAAAAATGCCCCACATGGGGTGTTTTTTATTGTAGCAATCGTCACCAGAAGCAAATATTACCATTGCCTTTTATTTTGGGGTTTAATAAAATTATCTTTGTAATGAATGGTGGGGAATATGAAAAAAATTTTATTTGTTATGCTTGCTGGGGTGTTTTCGTTTAACGCGTATGCTGGGATTTATACCAATAATAATTTTAAACCTTATTTGGGTATTGATGCGGGATTGAATATTGCTGATTATACAATGGATACCGAATTAGATGAAAATTATTATTCGGCAACAATTAATGCAGGGGCGCGGATTGGGAAAAATTTTGGTGTGGAATTATTCTTTTCACATTCTTCGACAAATGAACTGGAATATGTTCATATGTTCAGCGCAATAAATCACGAACTGTATTATATGGCGTTTGGATTTGATATTTATGGCTATTATGGGGTTGCTGATAATTTTGATTTCTTTACATCTTTTGGTGTTGCAAATTACAAAATATACAATAAATACGAATATATTGATAACCTGGATGAATTTCAGCAGGAGATGTCTGATAACACCGTCAGTACACGTTTTGGAATCGGTTTGATGTACACGTTCCCGTATGACAGGGTTGCTGCGATTATTCAATATCAATATACACCACTGGGGAATGATTTGATAAATACTATGTCTGAATTTTCTGTTGGGGCACGATACGTGTTTTAAATCTGGGATTTCTGCCCCATGTGGGGCAGTTTTTTTATCCGATGAATCTGGTTCGCATGTATGTTCGATACCGGCCGCGCCATGTGCGTATAGGTATAAAGCATGCAGATATTTTTATCAGAATTCTTTTTACCTGATTAATAAATTTCCCGCCATAGCGTTTGTTGTACAGGCGTGATTGTTGGCGCAGAGAGTGTGTCAAAAATACCAGATTTTAATAAGTGATTTTTATATCTGATGGGACCAAATATTTGGATGGACATAAAAAAACTCCGCTGTTGCAAATTACAAATAAAACATGTAGATTATATAGTATGAAAGGTTTTGATTCCATGAAAAAACGTTTGTTTCTGTTCGCAGGGTATGATAAGTCAGCTGTGATTGATGATGCGTTGATATTTTATGTTCGGGCATTGGGCAGGTTTGGCGATGTTGTGTTGTTTATGGATTGTGATTGTGACGCGTCACAGTTGGCAAAGATTGATAAATATTGCCTGTATGCAGGGGCAAAACGACACGGTGAATATGATTTCGGTTCGTATAAACGTGCATATCTGTGGGCGCAGGATAATCTGAAAATGGCAGAATATGATTTCGTATATCTGGTTAATGATTCTGTGTATGGGCCACTGTATGATTTAGGACCGTATCTGGAAAATATGGAATCGGGTGGGTGTGACGCATTTGGAATTGTCAAAAATCCACATCGTGAACATCCACATATTCAGTCTTGGTTCGTGGGAATGAAAAAGACGGCGTTCGAATCAAAATGGTTTGATTCTTTTATGAAAGGCGTGAAAAAACAAAAATCCAAGGGCGAGGTCACACGAAAATATGAACAGGGACTGACACAACTGATTGAACGGCATAAATTATGCTGGGGGTGTTTGTATTCTGTGCCTGGGCGCGGTGTGTATAATAAAGTGAAAAAGTTATATCGTGAAAAAATGCCGTTTGTTAAACGTGTCGCATTTACACGTAATCATGGTGCGCTGGGGCGTCAATTGCGATGGGTAATGGAAAACGTTGATGCAGGTGCAAGGGGCGCAATTATGACATCTGTGCGACGGGTGTATGGGGATAAATATACAGACTGGTTAATGGGGGTTGGACCATTTGGGGTGATAATACGAAACCTGAGGCACGTGTTGTATAAACTGTTTATAGAAGGAATTTAATATGATGAAAAAAATTGCTGCGATTACAATGGCACGAAATGATAATTTCTTTTTGTCCAGGTGGATTGAATACTATGGCGGGCAATTTGGAAAAGAAAATTTATATATATTGTTGGACGGTATGGACCAAGATATCCCGGAAAATGCAGAAAATGCAAATGTTACCAGGTTGGAACATGTTGATATGTCACGGGCCGCAGGCGATAAATATAGAATTGGAAAACTGTCAAATTTGGCGGCGGAATTACTGAAAAAATATGATATCGTTGTTGGGTGCGATGCAGATGAATTCTTGGTCGTAGACCCAGATGTGAAAATGAACCTGGCACAATATTTATCGAATAAAAATATCAAGACGACTGTGTCTGGATTGGGAATGGATGTTGGGCAAAATTTAAATGTGGAAAAACAACTGGATTTGAACAGACCGTTTCTGGACCAGCGTTCGTTTGCATTGCTGTCAACGCGATATACAAAGCCGGTGGTTATTAATCGGCCTGTGCGGTGGGGCAGCGGATTTCACAGTGTAAATGGACATAATTTCCATATAGATAGGTATTTATACCTGTTGCATTTTGGCGCAGTTGATATGAATATGTTGGTGAACAAGGCTGCATTGCGGGGACCGGATTGGGTCAATCATCTGAAACGTCGGGGAAATGGAACAATTAATGATGTTACAAAAAGACCGGTTCGGGGTGAAGGCTGGATAGGAATTGCGCGGGTAATGCAACGTATATTCAGACCAATATATGCGTGGGATAAACCAGGAATGCTGGGGATAAAATGTGTTGTTAAAATCCCAGAACGATTCCGAAGACTGAAAGTGTAAATAATATGGCGCCAGATTTGAAAATAGATGTTGTTTACCTGTGGGTTGATAACAAAGATGAAATCTGGCAGGCAGAAAAAAATAAATGGCTGGGGATAACTGGGGCAAAAAAATCAGTCAGCGTGGATGCAAAAACAAATGCACGGTGGCGGGATAATGGTGAATTGTTATATTCTTTGCGCAGTTTGGATAAGTTCGCACCGTGGGTAAATCATATATATGTTGTGACCGGATTTGGACAGGTGCCAGATTGGATGAATACAGATAACCCAAAAATAACAATCGTTCCACATGAACAAATTATGCCAGCAGACAGTTTGCCAACATTTAATTCCGTCGCAATTGAAATGTGTATTCCAAATATACCAGGATTGTCTGAATATTTCTTGTTGGTAAATGATGATATGTTCTTTAACCGGCCGTTGAAACCAGATTTCTTTTATGACAGGCGGGGCAGGGCACGTGTGTTATTCAGTACGCACAAAAAACATAATAAAAATATCGGACAGTGGATGGAAAGCGTCGATGAATACACGCAGACATTGATTTTGGCCGCACATTATATTAACAGAATTTTTAACAGGTCTTTGTATAAATACAGGCCGGCACACAGTATCGACCCGTATATAAAATCTTCGTGGGTTGAATGCAGAAATCACCCAATGATAACGTCTGCAATAGATAATCAAATCAGAAACAAATTCAGAACAAATGATGAACTGCAAAGATGGTTGTTCAATTTGTACGATTTTATAAATGGACGTGCCATTTTCGTCCATTCGCGTGCGTGCAAGCATTCACAACATAAATTAAGCAATTTTATTTATAATACTGTGTTTGCACCGTGGATAAAAAATTCGCCTGTGGTTTGTACAGATGCACAGGCGGCACGTAATGCACTGATGAATGCGCCTGTGTTTTGTATTAATGATTCTGCGGATTCGTCAGATGCGGTGCTGTGTGGTAATGCAATGTTTCTGGGGGAAAGATTTCCTGAAAAATCTCAATTCGAAAAATAGGTTGCTTTGTTCGGTTGCTGGAAACAGATTTTGATTTTATCGGGTGGGCTTTTGTGATATAATAGTATGTATGAGAAAAAGAAAAATTTGTTTTTTATCGGTTTTGTTCGCAATGATTGCTGGGCCTGTGATGGCGGATTGGCAATATCCAGGTACATATGTCGGGGATGGTTGGTGGAACGATGATGGGTCGCGATTTGTAATGTCGGCACGTGGTGGTGGTGCGTTTGGTATGGGTAAAATTAAAAACCAGGTCGGGGCAATTGCAAACGAATACTATATCAGCCCAGATGGTGGCACCGTTGTGACAGCGACATATTATTTGTCCTGTATTGATAAGGGGGGGTGTTCAGATTATCTGTATGCGGGATACGGTGATTTGAACAAATTGCCAGCCAGCAAGGATTTAGAAAGTTTTTCTTTTGCAGCAGGGGCCAGTGTCGGATGGACAATCCCAAACAGACCACAGTGGCGTATCGAGGCAGGATGGGATCATATTTCAGAAAGTGAATATAATTCTTCGCCAATGTTTTCAGGTGAATTAGAACTGGTTGGTGGGGATGTTAATGGTGTTGTCATAGATGTGCAAAGTTCAACTGTTAATTCTAAGATATCGACAGATGTTGTCAGCGCAATGGCGTTCTATGACTTCTTTGATGGATTGCAAAAACCAATGCAACAGGCAATCCCATATGTTGGGTTTGGTATTGGGTATGCAGATACAAAAACAGTGTTAAATCTGTCGGATCCATATGGGGATTTGTCTGCCCAGGTTGAATTACAAAAATATGGAACTGTTGATGAATATGGTGTTGTTCAATTTAACAAATCAGAATGTAATACGTCAAATGTTGCAGGTTTGTTGGCTGTTGGTTTTTCGTATGGTATCAGTGAAAATATATTTATGGATTTTGGTGTGCGGGCGATGTATTTGCCACGAGTTAAATGGGAATTGTATAACAAAGAAGATTCTAAATATCGCGAATGGTTCAATGCAGAAGATTTGCTGTATATCAATGCGATGTTGGGATTGCGATTTGAATTTTAAATAAGAATTTTATTTATTGTATCTGCAGTGTTTTTGTATGGTGAAATAATAAATACCCGCATGGGCGGGTATGTTTCAGGATAGTGCATGTTGTGTTTTTATTCAATACAACAATTAACAGCGTTCTTTACCCAGCTTTTTAATTTGCCCATGCCGCCTTTGGCATCTGATTTTGCGATTGGGGCGCTGGTTTGTGCAGGCTTTGACTGGGGTGCTTTTTTTATATTTTTTGCATCTTTCTTTTCGCCAGTCAGCATGCCCATGTTTAACCCCCAGAACATGCAATATAATTCATATGATTGGTCAAACAAAGAATAGGCCGTTTCGCGGTCGCCAGCAGCCAAGGCCTTGGTGCCAACTTCGAATACGCGCATGGATGCCGCCAGCAAATGTTTGGATATGCACCATACTTCGCCTTCATAGGCAGGTATGATTTTTAACATGGCGTTTTTGCGCATTTCACGAACATCATTAATTAAATCATAGAATTCTGTTTTACCGGTCTTGGCACCAGAAAACATCAGGTGTTCTTCGATTGATATCAGGTTCATAATGCCAATCGTTAAATCTTGGTCTGATGATAAATCTTTGGGATTAATCTTTTTTGCAGCGTCTAATTTTTCAACAAATTCTTGAACAGATTCTATTTTTTTCATTTCTTTTTTCCTTTGTCATTACTTAGAAACACAGCATCATTGCGGCACTGGCCAAAGACAGTGCTGCAATTGGTAATACAACTTTTTCAAATGGAAAATGTGCGTGTCCACCATTTCTTTGCTTCATCCACTGGTATAATTTGCCGGTGCCAATAAATATAAGTGCACCGCAAATTGTACCAAACAGTACAGGATCCATCACAAACCCACCACAGATTGATACAGGATTATATTTGACAGTCCCCAGGTATACAAAACCAATCATTGAAACAGATAATAAAATGACCAGCGTATCACGACCACGAAAATGCCAGTTCTTTTTATCCATCCATTTTAACATCCAATAACCCAATAGCGTTAACAGTGCCCCAGCCCACAGACCAACAATACTGTCAGGAACCCCCAGGCGACGCGCAATGTCCAGCCCCGCACCAACCGCAATTGTGCATACAGGACATGCCGGATTGGCCAGTACAGATGTTGGCACCATGGCCAATAAAGCAAATAAAAACTTTTGCATAATATAACCTTCCTTATTGTTTTCTATTATTATTGTGAATATATAAAAAAAAGTCAACCGCCCATAATGGGAAATAAAAAACATCCCAACAGGGATGTTTTTATATGTTTTTTTCTGTTGTTTTTAAATATTGTAACAGCATTTATTGGTTCAATACCCAATGATTTTAATTTTTTTATTGCGTCTTTGTATTTGTTGGTATTTGTATCTTGCATTATCATTGGGCCCCACGCTGCTTTTTTTACCTTTTTATTTTGCAGGGATTTTGCAAATTTTGTATAATCGTCCGTGTTGTCATGCATTGCTAATGCATAGTTCCATACATTTAAAAAATCTTCATCGGTTCTATCAAATTGTGCTTCGCCATTTGGTGTGCGAACAAGATAATACCATCCATTATCAACTTCGTATTCTTGAATTTTTGTTTTTATAATAGAGGGCTTGCGATGGATACGTTTAATAGAAATATTATTCCCAATTTTTATTGATTTAGCGTGAATTCTGCTTAATGAAGCAATGCCATTAAATTCATTTTTTGTGCGTCTTGTTGGAATTTGTGGTATATTATCATACACCATTGCAAACCCGATATCTTTGGCGTCTAGTGTTTCAATTATTATCTTTTGATTTTGTACCCGAAGTGCCAAGGCAACTTCGGCCAAAATATCATATTTATCTTTTTGTATTCTAGGCATTTTTTCTACCCTTATCTTTTTATAAAATTATATCAAAAAAGTGTTTTTTTTCAACAAGTTCTTGGTAATGTCATTAAAAAAAATCATTTGTATGATGCGATTTTTCGTGTTGTATGCCGTTGTTGTGAAAAAAAGTTAACCGCCCGTTCTGGGCGGTTTATACTTAATTTACAGTTTTAATTCGAAACAGTGGTATTTTGCCGAAAAGATAACATTTTATGTTGTGCTGACGAATCTTGATTGTTAATAGATTGATAAAGTTAAACAATAAAACCTTTCTTGTTTCTGTATCTGGCATTTGGGTGACACGTGCGCGAAATGCGGCGTAAAACGGTGTCATTGCAGCATAACGCCACCACTGGTCCCCGTGCATATGTGCGCGGCCCAACCATGGTTGACGTAAAATATAGTGAATAATAACCGGATTGGCATGAGCGTCTGCGACTTCGTCTGCGGAATAGATGCCGTGCGGGATAACCGCGTTTAATCTGTGGCCGTTTGCGCCACACATGTAGTTATATTTCAATGGCAGATACAAAATTTTCCCATCGCATGTTTTGTTTAATATGTCTTGGTCTGGATATGCGAATTCGTCACTTTTGGACAGTTCAATCCATTTTTCATATAAACCCTGTTTTCGAATCTGGGCCAGGTTCAGCATCAGTACCCCACTGTTTATATATCCGTTTGGGTTGCTGGGCCATTTGCGGCCCTGGGTTGCATCACGAACACCGGCAATGATGTTGTCGCCCATATCTGTTGCAAATAATTCAGTTAAATTATCGCTGAATGTGACGTCTGCGTCACAGTAAATAATCTTGTCCAGGTTTGGCAACAGTTTAGCCAACATAAATCTGAAATATATGCCGGTTGTATATTGCTTGACCACGGCAGAATCAAAATCGTTGTTCGCGTCCAGGAATGTAATCTGGCTGGTTTCATCAATTGAAGCAACCATGTCGGTTAGTTCGCGACGCTTAGCATTACCCAGATTTTTTGGAACAACGCAGTATATATTATATGATGTTATACCAACACCCTGGTACAGTAATGATGCAATTGCAACCCCCGCCAACATCCACATGTTGTTGTCAAAACAAAAAGCAATATTAATTGATGTTCTAGAATTTTTTGCCATTGGTAAACCCTTATTACGAATATATTCGTAACTATAGATAACAATAGACGTAAATACAAGGAAATATAATTGTCGCATGTGTTGGGTGTGGTTTGTGTGTGGGCCCCTGGGGGCCTTATCCGCCACAACTATACCAAAATTAAAACCGCCACACGGGCGGATTTTTATTTACTGCGCTGATTCATTCCTTCACGAATGGCATCCAATTCACGTTGTGCATCTTTGAAATCATTTATCACAGATGTGGCAAAGTTTTTCACAGCCATCAGGAAAGCTGTTACGCTAATTTGTTTTTTGTTTTTCTGATTTTTCATAACATTATATCCTTTTATTGATTGAAAAATATCGGATTCTTAGGCCTTTGTCCGACAAAATTAAAACCGGGATAAACCCGGCTTGAATTCTGGTAGCAGCGGAGGGATTCGGACCCCCGACCAAAGGATTATGATTCCTCTGCTCTACCACTGAGCTACGCTGCCAAGCGGTACGGATTATAACAATATTTTTTTGAATTGCAAGAAAAACAAATAATGCGATTTTATTCATATTTACAATAATTATGTTTTTTAACAAAATAGGTTTGAATGATGATTGGTTTTATGATATTATGCGTTTCATGAAAAAAATTTTGTGTGCAGTGATATTATCGGCTGTTGGGCTGGGGGCCAGGGCAG
>JAZROU010000010.1:0-34551 GCA_045648865.1 Candidatus Enterousia sp. | reverse complement strand
ACAAATTGCCTTTTTCGAAGATATAGTTTGTAGAATACGAATTGTGGGATTTTGAGCCCTTGATTGTTTTATCGTTGATGATTGTTTTTGCGATATCATAAACCTGACTGATTGTATGTTTTGACATATTATTTTTCCTTTTTATCGTGTTTTATAGTGGTCACACAAATAAGAAATTAGTTGTGCCTCTTTTAACATGTCTTCGGTAATATGTAATATAGTTTCAACATTTATTTTTTTTGGCACCCCATCCAGTATGACAATATTGTCCATAACAAGAAAGCCTGACTTAACAGTTATACCAATACTATTCAAGTATGATTTTATGGCTTTTCCACCCAGTGTTGGATATACGCATTGTTTGGATACCAGTTTTCCTTCATGCATGACTTTTGATTCTTCGAATTTAACACCAAATTCGCAGTGTTTTCACAACCCTGACACTTGCAGACTTTTATTCTTTTTTCCTGTGTAAATGACATTTTATTACCTTTTATACTTTAATTCTGTTATGAACTTAGCACAAAATCGCAGATTTTCAAGTTTTATGACGTTTTTACATATATCCAATCTAAAAACAGCTTAAAAACGCACTAAAAAATATTTTACACACACGCTACACAGGGCGCCAAAACACACAGGATTTTTTGCAGTTTTCCGCGATTTATACATTTTTGAAAAAAGTCTTGACTTCTGCGACTTTTTGATATAATATTGTGTTCGCTATTCGGGCATAGTTCAGTCGGTAGAACAACGGACTGTTAATCCGTATGTCACTGGTTCGAGTCCAGTTGCCCGAGCCACGAATTCCGTCGCAAAATCGTTGATTTTGCGGCGTTTTTCTTTGTTAACACTTTTGGATTTAGGCACACCACAATCCACCCAAAAACACCACTATTTAACCCCTTGGCTACACAGCAGCTACACAGGATCCGCAACCTATCCGCCGTCCGATGAATAACTTACAATTTCACAACCCATAAAAAAATCTACATATTTTGAACATATTGCAAAAATGCTGGGGTTCTTGAATAAGGATATGACTGGGCAATCCCCTGTTGCGATTTTGTCTTAAATCGGCTATCGTTATTACATGCCAAAGATATTTACAATCGGTTTTAGTGGTAAAAGCCCCAAAGCATTTCTGGAGGTGTTGGATGCGGCGCGCATTCGCTGCGTGTGGGACATTCGCCTGTGGCGGGTCAGCAAGTATGTTCCATATTACAGTGGCGAAAACCTGGCGACTGTCTTGGGCGACCGATATGAATACCACCCGGAATTTGCGCCTGAATTTGAAATGCTGACCACGTTCAAGGATAAAAAGGCAACCTGGGCGGATGCCGAACCTATTTACAGACGCCTGATTGCGGGGCGTGCACCATTGGCAGGGCGCAGTCCGGACGAACTGGACCGCATATGCCTGATGTGCACAGAAAAGACCGCACACCAATGCCACCGAAGACTCGCCGCCGAATACATCGCATCACAATTCCCCGACATAGAAGTTGTGCATTTGTAAAAAATGATTATTAGCCCAAACTTTATATTGATTAAAATCCCTCTTGTTTATAAAATCTTCATTATAAATTGTACTTACTGTATATAAGGGCAAAACAAATGAAAAAAACACAATTAGACGACATGTTTGAACACCACAGAAAAGCAGGTATTTCATTAAATAACGAACGCTCAATAAACAAAATTGCTGAAAACACAGAAGATATACACGCCATTGCGCATATGTTATCTCGTATTTGTGGCTTGTTGTATGTAATTATTATTTTGTTAATAATGGGTTTAATGGCTTAAAAATATTATGTAATAATATGTTAGACGATATTGTTAAAGAACAGGTTTTGGAAAAATATTTAAACAGTGGCGATTTTAATGGTTTGCCCTTTAACGTATTAGCAGAAAAATTTAAAACGGTACGTGAAGCGAAAGAGACCATTGCAAGACTTGTAAAAGATGGAGCGATAGATATTATTTATAATACCACAAACCCGCACATTAAAGGATTTGATTTTTCTGCATACCAGGAACAATTTTTGTCTGAGTTGCTTAATACACCAGACGACCTAAAAAAAGAAATTATACCATGCGGAAATATAAAAATTGAAATCTGCAATAAATATGGTTCGTTTTGTTTATACCCAACAAAACGTTTATTATCTGAAAAAATAGGCTATGAGCGAAAATATTTAGAGACACCACCTTTTACAAAGAAACTATGCTTTGGTGAATGTCAATTAGATTTGGTGTATTTTAGGGTGGATGTACTTGATAGATATATAGAAGACCCTAGATATTATGTTAGTTACGATGATTATTTTGGAAGGATTTATTTTAAAGAATTTTCAGACGAACACCCAGATGACATCTATTTAAAGTATTTTGGCTTAGCTTACAATATAACAACGGGTGAAAATCTTATATGTGCATTATTATGTGACTTACACAAACTAAATGCCAGACATCAATATCATTTTTATTCATATATGGAAGAATCTGCCCCAAACATTATCCCCGAAGAAAACTTTTTTAAAAATCAGATTTTAGGGGAATACGCTGAAGAACACTCTATTTTTGAGGCATTTCTAGAAGAAATAAAAATCATAAACAAAATGTCCAACATAATTTGTAACGCAAATTTATTTTTGAAGGAATTTTCTGATGAAGACAGAAAAAAACTTACCGACTTTCATCCTTTTCTAAAACCAACACAAAAAACTTTTGAATGTTTTTGCCAAACATTAGACAAGCTATTTTCAGACAATTTGGACATCAAGGTTATTTTAAAATTAAATGAGCTTTATGGGGGCCAAATGCAAATAGATTACAAACAAAATGGCGAACCTAACATGGGCAGCATAGCTTTACTTAAGTTGTTTTTACATACATACTTTAAACCTAGCTCTAATGAAGAAATGCTCAAAAACATTTTTAACATCTGGGACAATCGAAGCACAGGAATCAGAGCCATTAGAAGTAAGGCATCACATCATATACGAGCAAATCATTACGATGTCCAAATATTCCAAACTTATCAGAAAACAATTCGAGAAGCATATAAGTCTATAAGACTGATTAGGCTTATACTGTCCAATCATCCAGATGTAAAAAACACCATTCTGAAACAAAACCTAAAGATACCTGATTGGTTGTTTGAAGGTAAAATAAAGACTTATTTTAAATCTCCCATAGACAAGACAAAATAAACACCACCCTTGATTTTTGTGGGAAATGGTGTAGAATATGTGTGTGCAAGTAATTGCACGATCGACATTAAAAGTGCGAACGGGTTTCATCGCCCAAGAACCACAACTTCTAATGTCCCGACAATGGTCGGGATGCTGTTGCTATATAATAAGGTTTATCCTGAAGGCGCAGAGTTCTGTTCTTGAACTGATGAACTCCCGACCACTCTTGTTTGAGTGGTCTTTTGTTTGGGGTTGTATGTTTGTCAGACAATGGACTTTTGTTATTGGAATTGCGTTTGCCATTGGGGTTGGCGTTGGGGTGCAATTGCCCACACGGACGGTCACCCCGCCCGCCAGCGCACCCGCACACATAGAAGCATATTTCACCCCCGGCACCGAATGCGAAGACCGCATAATTGCAGAAATCAATCGGGCCACAACCATTGACATTGCCGTTTATTCTATAACCAATCCGAAAATTACGAATGCCATTATCGCCGCCCACCGTCGGGGCGCCCGTGTCCGCATCGTCACGGACCGAACTATGGCCGGGCATAAATCGTCCATGATTGATGAACTGGCCGTCGCCGGCATCCCCGTCCGCGTCAATCGCCGGCACAAGATTGAACATAATAAATTCGCCGTCTTTGATAATCGGCATATGGTGACCGGCTCTTATAACTGGACCACCGCCGCCACAAAATACAACAGTGAAAACTGCATCTTCCTGACCCAACCAGCGCAAGAATACGCCAAGCGGTTTGAATATTTGTGGAGGATGTATAAACAATAAGAACTACATTCCCCAATCTTTTTTATCGTAATTCCTGTTACTGATATACGTTAAAAAGGCAACACCCTTATCTGTTATGTGATAGTCAGCACTTGACAACATTGCAGCAAGTCTTGTTTCTTCTTTTTTGGCAATCAAGCCCTGATCAACAAGAAAGCCCAACCATTTATCAAACTCAATATCTACACCTATTATGATCTTTCTTTTTTGCATTTGATTCATAAAGAACATTTCTAGTTCATGTTTAGAAAAGAATTTATTGGTTTCATACAGACTAACTAACAAACTTATTTGACTGCCAAATATTATACGATAGTATATTTCAAAATCCGTAAAAATTCTGAATGTAGCGTCGTCAGCTATCAATATTTCAAGCTGTTTTTCTGCTGGTACTTTATCCAATTCAGTTTTAACAAACTTTTTGACCGCTTCAAGATAACGTTCATTTATAACCTGAGGAGTATCTTGTTCTGAATAAACATGCTTTTTCATTCTTGTTCTCCCTGTTTGTTTAATGGACTTTCTTGAGTGGGTTTATATTGTTCTTGCGCTTTCACATTCTTTTGCATCGCAACAGTTAAAATATCAGTAACGTTATCTCTAACCTTTTCCACCAACCCCGTTAAAGGCTTTCTTAATAGCAAAACAACCACCAAGATAACAAACGCAAAACTTTGCAACAATAGCACCGCCCGATCAATTAGGTACTTTACAAAGTCCAACGTTTCATACCCAACACAGTAACCATATCCTATTGCAATGCCAACAGTTAGCCCGGCAACAAACAGGCTAGTCAATATCACAAAAGATTTATATAGGTCTTTTTTCATACGCGACATATATAGGATATTTGTGGAAAAAATTCAAGGATGATTTATATCCACAAAGACAATCCCAAACCATTTTTGCATGATGGTCAGGCGGGATTGATAGTCGCCCGCAGAGTTGATTTCTGTCTCATACTCGTGTTTTAATTGTGCTGACAGTCCAAGTTCGCGCACCAGGCGATTACACACGCCCATAAGATAGAAGATATTGCCCGCCGGTCCGTTCAGGTCAATGACCAGTCCCGTTTGGTATCTCGCCCCCGGCACACCCCGCCGGGCGACGTGCAGTTTCCGTTCCAGCGCATCAATCGTTTCCATGTGCGGCGCCTTTGGTTTTTAGTTCTTGCTGAATCTGCCCCCACATCAATTCCAGTTCATCCAGCCCTGTCAGGTCTGATTTTAGCCACATTTCTGGGGTCTGCCATACGTCATCCTGGACACAGGCCAGCGCACCCTCCACCAATTTGTGGATGCGGCGGTGGCGCATTTCGTTCTTGATTGCGGACCGGTACAGCATGCGTTTGTCCACTGTGACGGGGCGTGGTGTTGTACCGGTGTGATACGCCCACCACTGGGCCATTTTTAGTTTGTTCAGCATTGCCACGCGCAGCATCGCCACCCCATAACTCAGGGTACCGGGGCCGTCGAATATTTCATCGGCCAGGTGTCGCCCGGCGCGACCGTTCAGAAATTCTAGGATTTCATCGGCGGACTTTTCGGGGCAAATTTGCCCCAGGCGTTTAACCGTAATGTCCCAGATTGCGTTTCGGTGGTCTGGGCTGGCATAGTGTGCCGCCAGCGCACCATAGAATCCATGTTGCTTGTTTATCGTTGTCATGTTGTTCCTCTTGTTTTTTCAACACAACAATGCCAACAAAAAATGGAATAGCTAGTGAAATAAAAAGCCCCATAAAAGGGGCGTCTTTAATCGTTTTCTGCAATAAAATACACGGGCGTAATTTGCATCAAAGACTTGTCTTCATCGCTCATCTTATCATAGAATTCTTGCCACAATCCAACAAACCTATTTAAGTCTATTAAATCAATGTGAGGATTAGAACTTCTTGCTACATTTCGTGCATCTGGGCTAAAACCTGCCAAAGAAATAAATACCCCCATATCATTACCTGTTAAAGCTCCCTTCAACTGTTGAACTTCTTGAGACGAAGCCTTTGTATCTTGACGATATTTAACCTGAATCTTAATATGCGGATATGCACTTCCTATTGGATCTTTGTAAGCAATGATATCAACTCCGCCATCTTTGCCCTTTGGGGCTACAAATGGTGTATAATATCCCATTCCCCTAAACAATGCTGCACACAAATCTTGAAACGAATACGGATCAAAATTTTTAGATATAAACCGTTCAAAAGATTCATACGATTTATTTTTTGCATCTTCTAAAACAGATGCTGTCGTTTGAGAACTTTCTTCTATTTGCTCTTCGCTTACATCTGTTGTTTCTACGGGGCATGCTGGCACAGAGGCAGCCTTCCATTGCTTGTATCTTTTTTGGGCTTCTTCAAACAGCTTATCTTTTCCCCATTTGATCGCCTTTTCCCCCTCCTCAGTAATATACCATGTGCTATTTTTTTTCGTGATAAATCCTGCTTTTACCAAATCTATTGAATAAAACTGTAATGTGGATTCCCATCTGATATATCCAGTTTTTTCATAAACGCCTTTAGCCCAGTCATCTAATTCAACCTTTTCTTTAAGAATTTCTTTAAGGCGCACTGTACTCAACTCCCCACCATTTACTGATAGAGCTTTTAATGTTTGATATTCTAATTCTTTTGCTAAATCTATTGTTCTTGACATTTTGATCTCCAGGAATAACTACTTATTTATCTTTGATATATTATATATTTGTTAGTATTAACACAAGTAAAACTATTGGTTTAACATAATGTTTTGTGCATCATTCTTCCCGAAGAAAATCATAATATTCTCCAAAATCAATAAATCCTTTGTTTGTCAATCAATGGTCTCATATGTAATATTTACCAATATCCAGCCAAATATCTCCATATCTATTTAATAAAATATTAAATTTCTTTGAAAACGAATATACCATTTTTATATCCGCATCATATGTTTTTTTATTATTGTCTTTATTGTCATTAGTTATATCTGCAGCGGTTCTAGCAGAATTCGGCATATTAGATATGTTATCATACTTTCTAAGTATAATTCCTGAGGTATTTTCTACCGTTACTTTTGACTTTGGCTCCGCGACAAAAAAACCTTTAAATTGTAGGCTTTGTTTTAATTCTTCGTTACCATCTTGAATACTATTTGTTTTTATACACATTGCCAAAAATTCTATTTCTTCGTATGTCAATACTTCCAACATATTCGCAAAATCGTTAAACGTTCCAGAATTAGCATGCTGTTTTTCCCTTTGGCCAATTCCAGAAATAAGCCTAGCTAACAAAACTAAATTTTGCTTTGCTACTCCCTCCTGAATCGAACGCATCAATCGTGCCAACATACTAAACAGTTCGTCTTCGTGCACTTTTTCGATATCGCCCTGTCTTATATTGGATAATATTACCTCCCTTGCAACATTTATATTTTTTGCACGCCATGCGCTAAATGCATTTTGGGAGGCCGTTCCAAAAACAGGTATTACCCCGAGAGCGCTATCCACAACATTTGATAACCAATCAGTACCTTTTTTTATATTCTTCATATCTTACAACTCTCTTACGTTGATATATACTATATATTGCCAAAAGGTGGTATAAAAAAACTTAGCGTTGCTCATATTACTTCCTCATGGTTTGCAAGGTTGTAGATACGATTTGGTCGGCGGGGAGTTGTGGGTGGGATGGTAAGTCCTGGACTGGCACCCAATGCATATCGTCGTGGACGCGCAGTTGGATTTCGCCGGTATAGGATGTGATTTCGTATGTATGAAGTTCAATAACCTTGCCTGAATCTGTTGTATGTTTTGCAATTGTAATCAGGTCGCCGATTTGTGCGTCTATGCCCAATTCTTCAAACAGTTCCCTGCGCAGGCATGTTGGGCCGTCTTCGCCGTCTTCAAACTTACCACCGGGGTATTCCCATTCGCCCGCCAATGGTTGGTCCGCCGCACGACGCATCAGCAGAACTTTATCCCCATTTCTAAAAATCGCAGCAGTTACTTTCACACTGAATCCTTTCCTTTACAACACCATCTTGCACTGTTTTTTTAGGTTTGTAAAGTCCTTATTTTCTGCGGATTTTAGCGTTTATACATAGAGATACACCACGATACATTTAAGGTGAATTTTTAGGATATTTTTGTATTTAGATACAACTAACAGCATATCAACAGTTTTACGTAAGTTTTCAACAATTTTTTGTGCATTACTACTTTCACTACCTTTTCTTTATCTTTTATTTTTATTATCTTTTATTTTTCTTTACTACTACTACTTTCCTTACCTATGAAATCAATATTGAAATCAACATGAAATCAATTCTGATTTATGAAATTAGACAGTGCGGCTTTTGCTGCGGCACAGACCGCACCCACGCCCGCAGTTAATCTTTTGATTTTGGCACACAATATTTACAAATTGCGGCATGCGGTCTTGTTTTTTTATCAGTGTGTAGCAAGGTGGCGGGGTCGCCGTTACCCGTATATGAAACGCCCGTCACAGGACCCATTAAATAACTGGAATTTTTGTATTTCTTGGATATAATCAATAGGGTAAGGCATGAAAGATATGGCAAAGTTTTCAGATTTTATCAGCGAATACAAAACAGCCCAAGAGCCATCTAAACAAGAAAAGGCACGTAATTGGGATATCGCCATTGGCCTGCAACAGGTTGATGGGTTGACACCGTCGCGTTATCTGTACCAGGTGGCACGTGATAATATCGAAGGCAAGCTGAGTCATGACGAAGTTCATCAGTCGCTGCGCCAGTATTACCGCACCCCAGAGGGTGACGAACTGGGTATTGAATACTGGGAGGCCGACACCGTTTCCAACCGTATTGCAGAACTGTTAAGCAATTCGTCTTTTACCTTTGCGCCGACTACTTTGCTGTCTATTCACAAGTATTTGTTTAATGCGGCATTGCCTGAACACTGGGTTGGGAATGTCCGTACCAAGGATATTATCAAGGCAGAAAACGTGCTGATGGGGGACACTGTACACTATGCCAGCCATATGGACATTATGCCAACACTGGAATACGACTTTGACCGCGAAGAACGTTTTGATTACAGTACGCTTAACACACGTGCGCAAGTTGAACATATCGCACAATTCGTGTCTGGCCTGTGGCAAATTCATCCATTTCGCGAAGGCAATACGCGCACAATCGCCGTATTTGCAATCAAGTATCTGCGCAATAAAGGCTTTGCTGCTGATAACGAATTATTCAAGGATTATGCAGAATATTTTCGCAATGCCTTGGTTCGTGCCAACTATGAAAATATACCGCGCGGTATCAAACGGACCTATAAATACCTGAACTTGTTCTTTGGAAATCTGTTGCTGGGCGAAAACAATTCGCTGAAAGGTGACGACATGGTTATAAATATCGCTAATCCCGAAATAAAAACTAGCGATATAACTAGCGATAAATGTAGCGATTTAAATATAGACGACCTGAACAAAACAGAACGGAGGTTCTTTATCGCTATGGCTGAAAAGTTATGCACGCTTGGTTATGTTACTGCTGCGGACGCAATTTCTATAACGGGCAAGTCGCCACAGCGCGTACGCCAACTGTTTGTCGCATTGGTTAACAAAGGTTTCTTGGTTGCTACCGGCCAAAACAAAGGCCGCAAATATAGTTTGCCAGAAAAACGATAATCGATTTATAAGAAAATGTGTTCTTAGGTGCGAACCTGGTTCGCACCCCAGGTTCGCACTTATCGTATTGTAATTACTGCCAAAATACCCAAAGTGCGAACCTGCGAACCAATTTTTCAAACCTGTGTGTAACAAGGTGTCGAGGTCGCCGTTACCCCCAATCAAAAGAGGTTTTACAGAACCTATTTTTATTTTACTGAAATGCAACATGCTCCATTTAGGCACATATTGCATTTGCAACGTTATTGATGGCACGATAGGTGCTGCTGTCCATGATGTGGGTATATCCTTCGGTGGTGGTTATACGGGAATGGCCGGCCGCTTCTTTCATGGCAGCTATATTTTCACCGATATTTGCACCCATACTGATAAACGAATGTCGCAGGTCGTGTATTCGCATATGTGGCAGCTTGGCATATGACAATGCCCATTCAAATGGCTTGCGGATGTTGTTTATTGGTCTGTGCTCGTTCCCAACACCTGGGAATACATATTTGCTGCCCAGTGCGGTTGCTTCATCCAGCGCAGCCTGCAAGTATGGTATAACCGCATCAGACAGTTTTACATCCCGGGCGCCGGTCTTGCTGTCTTTCAGGTGTATTACCTTGTGCATAAGCGCAAGTTCTTCTACCTCTAGCCCGGTTATTTCAGACGCACGACACCCAGTCAGCATCAGCACCCGCAACGCATTGAATAACCGTGGGTGCATTTTAGATACCTGGGGCCCAACATCCAACGCATGCGATAATGCACGATAACCGTCTTGGTCCAGTATTTGTGGCTTATAAACTTTGTTTGAACCTTTGCGGACATACTTGCATGGGTTTGTATTGCGATCTACGTATTTATACATTTCGCACCAATCCCAGAAATTAGAGAACAGAGACAGCGCTTTGTTCGCGGTTGAGAATGACGTTTTCTTTACCCACTTGGCATAGGCGTCCATTACATGCTTTTCTTCTATTTGGCGTATGTACAGCTTATCAAACATAGGCGCTAAATATAATCTATATTGCCCCCAATTAGAATCCTGGGTTCGTGGCTTCTTGTATATTTTGGAATATTTGTCCATATATTGCGGGAACAGTACTTTTACCTGTTCACCCAGCGTTTCTTTTTCTTTCAGTTGTTCTTCTATTCTTTTTCTGCGTGGGTCTTCGCCTTGGGCAATTTGATGCCGCATATTCCACGCCATATCACGAATATCTTTGATAGAATAATCTCTGTAGCGACCTATAAAAATATTGCATTTCTTGTTATCTATTTTACACCCCAGGAAAAACCGAATATTGCGTGTTGCCGCAGAATATCGCAGGAATAATCCTGGGATGGTGCCGTCGCTGACCTGCAGGTTAACATCTGAATGCAACAGATGTATCCAAGTGTCCCGAAACGGCTTTGTATAGCATTTCCATTGTTCTGCCATGTGTGCACTCCTTTATTACAAACACACAATGCACGATAAAAACATAATATCCAGCAGAAACAGCTATTTTTTATCGCTTCTTTTTTGTTCCAGCCACTTATTTACCTCAGACAGGGGGTAACGTACCATTTTGCCGATCTTGAAGTACGTAGGTCCAATCCCCAGCGCACGATATTGGCTTAATGCCGAAACAGACGAACAAAGATAGTCAGCTAATTGTTTCGGTGTAAACAGTCTGTCTTTAAACGCTTCCTTGTTCAGGGCGTATTGTCTTGTATCTCTCTCTTGTCCCCCATGGTTCATGAATTGGTAATCCATGTTATTCTCCTTTGGGTTTCAATATGGTTTGTAGGATATAAAAAGGTCGCTTTATACAATCTGATATCACAACAACTTTTTATATCTGTACATATAATTTATAGCACATAAAAAAGTAAAAGTCTTGCAAAACCAGCAAAAAACATCCTGTTTTTACTAAAAAAATTTGTATCATAATGTATCAAAACTACATTAAAACACGTCTAAATAGTATTAAATCATATTTTGTCAGTTTTTGAAACAACGGCTCATCGACGGCACCCGACAAAAAAATCACAATATTTAGGCGAATCGATTTTTTGGGTTATTTTGACCGATATTTTGATAAATATTTTTATGTGAATAATATTGAATTTTAACCTAATTAAAATTATACTATGCACAATGAAATTACTAAATAAACACAATATGTTGATTTATGCAAAAACCGAAAAAGACGAACAAGTTTTTCTCGGGTTGTTTGCCACATATAAATCAGTAATAAAAAAATCCCAACACCGAAAGTTTGTTAGAAAATTATCCAGACACATTATAAAAACTCGTTACTATAAGACATACATTCAAAAGGGATCTCTTGATTCCTTGTACCTTACACGTTTTAATAAAATAAAATCCTGCCCTATTTTAGATGGCTTATACCCCGAAAGATATAAAAAATGGAGGCAACCAAATCGAAGATACCTTGCAGGTAAAGAATTATCTTTTGCTAACTTTTCATTCATAGACAACCCCATGCAAACCCTAAACTATTTTCGTTGGCTCGCTGAGGCAGAATGTATTTATCCTCCCAATTCATGCAAATTAAACTTCATCGATGAATCCATAAACGATATTTCGTCTTACTTATTGTTCGGCTCAACAAAGCAAAACATGTTCCCCTTTTTTAGTGGCGGCATAATGAGTCGCAACATCAAAAAAATTATGAAACCATTAAAATTGGACGAATATCTAAATATAGTAATTAACAAAAACGAACAAGATAATGACAATACCATATTTGCTCTACCTGTTTACAGCAGGAAAGGCAGCACAGAAAGATCATCAGATATATATAAGATAGAATCAAGAGATGTTATTACTACCAAGGTTTGCGAGCAATTTGATACTTGGTTACAGAAACTTTCCGAAGGCACTGATAGAATTATAAAACTTTCTCCATTTGGGAAACGGTCTTTATCTGGCATTATAGGAGAGATATTGGATAATGCGGAAAGACATGCAGACATTTCTACCAAGGATGATGATGGAATATGGCATATAACTTGTTTTATGAAATATGATGAATCCGAAAACAAGTACACTTGTTGCTTATCTGTGTTTAATAAAGGCGACTCTATCGCAAAATCCATACAATCGGCACTTGACATGGAGGTTTTAATGAAATTAAAACATTATATAAATACAAATAAAAACGTTGATAAAGACTTGTTAGCCACAGTCTTTGCTCTTCAAGATAACGCTACCAGAACAAAGGACGAATCCCATGGAGGATGGGGATTTATGAGTATGGTTGATTTTATTAAAAAGATTTCATCAGATAAGCCTGGCGAAGAACCAAATATAACTATAATATCAGGAGATTCTTACATTAGATTTGCAAAACCATACATAATGATGGATATGCCTGCAAATGCGCCAAGATATCAATGGTTTAACCAAACAAACAGTCAAGATATACCTCCAGACAAAAATTTTGTATTTAAATTGCAAAATAAAATAGCAGGAACTATAATAACGACTAGATTTTACTTAAACAAGGATGCTTTGACTCATGAATAATGTAACAAAAAATTTCTTTGATCTAACAGGAAGCGGCAAAATCAAGTCTTTTTCAGGTCGCCCAAAAGGCGAACAACTCCGACAAGAATGGTCATTGGATTCTTTGGAAGAAGATCCAAATACCCATATAACAATAAAAGTACCAGAATTCATATATAATCTGGGGCCTTCTTTTTTGCAGGGCTTGTTTACGCAAACTATTTTCAAACCTAACGGTTTAGATTTATTTCGTTCAAAGTACACTATCGAAGCCTCTTCTTTGATATTAGAACAAATAAATTATATGGTGGAAAAGCTAGATCGAGAAAATGGGAAACCAGCAAATGATTAAATCCATACTGTTTCATACAAAACGTTTAATCACTATTGTGTTAACACTGCTTGCTTTGTATGGTATATTATTGCTTTGTGGCTATAGTTGGCAGACGATGAAAGATTTTTTTCCGATGGTGTCCATTTTAATAACTGTTGGACTAAACGAATTATTTTTATGGATTGACAACAGCCACGAAAAAAAACAAAACAAATTTGAAACCACGTACATATCACCAATTTTTAATTGTGTTTCTCATATAAAATCGAAAAGTTTTCGTTCCATGCAAGACTTATCAAATCTATACAAAAAAGACTCGCAAGAAGCCCGCTCAGACAAAATCGCTGATATTTTCAAAGATATTCATGAACAGTTGGGTGACATTCATAACTGTATGAAAAATCTTGAATCTGACTTGAATAATAAAAAACCAAACCTCGTCATCAAAATGGTTAAACATATGAAAAATATATTGTCGGATCGTTGGAAAAACCACAAAGAAAAAATCACTATGTTGTCAGACTATATGCTTATCATCAAAGAAGAAATTTCTGAGTATAATGAAAAATTGCTAAAATATTCTGCTGCCGATGATTTTGCTAAAATTGGAGAACTAGAAAAAGACATCAGGTCAGATGTTGAATTGTTTTTTGGTGACTTGTCAAAAATCCTGGAATGCATCAAAAATAAGTATTAAACATTAACCCAATTTTCCCCACCAAAATGGTGGGGATTTTTATTTATTCTTGGGGCAAATTATTGATTTCATTTTCTAGATCTGTTAGGTATGCCAATATAGTATCCCAATCCGGCGCATCACCATAGATCATGTTTTGCATTTTTTTATAATCATCTTTCAAAATTGGCATACTGTGTTCCGGTGGCAATAGTTTCATTGTGCCGGGTTTTGCCTCTTCATATTTTGCCCAACCGCGCGGATAAAAACGAATTTTGAAATCCACCACCTCTTTTAACAAATCTAAATCTGCAAAGGCCTTTTCTTTAATATCAGTATGTCCAAGTTTAAACACGTCGTAATAATGTCGTGAATAGCGTGCTGGCACCGGTCCTTTATCTGCCGGTCTATTAGCTTCGTGATGTAAAATAGTTATCTTTTCCCAGAAAGTTCTTTCTGCTTTTATTGTCGGCACAACAGGATCAGATATTTTTAATTCCGGCAAAGTTTTTGATACAAAAGATGTTATTGATCGTTCCTCAATTGGATCCCATAATGATAATGGTCCGATTTCTAATTTTATCATCGGTTGAATGTACGCATAATCAAAAACCTTAGGATATACGATTTGTAAAACATGTCCATCATCAGTATCGCCCTTAATCTTACAAACCCTTCCCAATACCTTTGATATGTTGGCTTTTAATTCTGACTGGATATATTCCTCTGCACGTCTTTCTACGTCTTTATTGAATGCCGCCTGTCTGGTGTTTGATTTTTGTTCAAGTTCTTCATCTGCAAACAATAAAGTATATACGTCAAGAATCAAATCAATATCTTCAGAAAAACGTTCAATAATACCATAAGCCTTTGACAATGATGTACCGCCCTTGAAACGCAACATTTCTTTAAGAACAGGATTGGCAAACATCTTACCTAATGCCCACGAAACCCAGAAATCTTTTTCAACAATGTATGGAGGCAAGCCTAACTTGCTTGCTACTTCCGTAAAAATAATCTTTCTTTGTTTGGGTGTTGCTAGTGCTACTTTATCCATCATTGTTTCTCTTCTGCTAATGTTCTTGCTTTTTTAATAACATCGTAGATCCATGTTGTTGTATAACTTGAATCGTTTGCTATCTTTTGCCATTCTTGAGCATTAAATTTCTTTGATAAGTTTTCTATAAACTCATCTGTTATTTGTTTGTCCCCCATAGCTTTAATAGCTTGTATGACCAGCATAGTATTTTCAGAATTCGGTATAATCTCTTTCTTAGAGATATGTTTGAACTCTAGTATTGTACCGCCTATATCATACTTCTTAGATGGTCCATCAGACAAGTAAATAATCTTTGCAACTATTTGAGTAGACAAACCCAAATAATTCAAAGCAGTATCACCATCTGGATAAATATTCCAATTGAATTTACGTGCCAATGCTCTGGCTATTTGATGTATATCTGGCGCTGTTCTACGGCCTAAAAGCGAACTATACATAGGATAATCGTATATTCCACGAATAACGCGGCGAATATCGCCTGTTTCTGTCAGACGACTTAGAGATAAATCTGTTTCTGCACGCGAAAATTCACGCATAAAATCAGTAGCAGAAAAAGCCCAGCCCTGCTTATTCTTACGTATAATATTAAAAATTTGTTCTGTATTAGACATATTTTGTATGCTCCTATATATAGAAATATAATATACTTTTTCTATCAAATCAAATATTTTATTTAAAAATTATCAAAAACCATATATTATGCTATTTTATAGTTATATTTTATATTTAACATCGTATTATATGATAGAAAAACATATACTTTTTTCTATCAAAATAGTATTTATTTTGCGTTATCTTATAAAAAATCTCGCTTTTTATATAAAAATGTCGTATTTTGACACAAAAGATCACACTATGAAGAATAAAAAGACCCTTTTAGATAAAAGTGCATCACGCATCAAAAGACGAAAAGATAACGTTTTTATCTTAAGGGATTTTGATGACCTTGTTGCAGAATATGACTATGATCAAATGCTGCGTGCATTACGCATGTTAGTAAAAGATGGTACATTGGTAAAAATCGGGTACGGTATATATGCAAAAACTCGTACTTTTAATAATGGGGTTGTACTACCAAATGCTCCCATAGGCGATTTGGCAGAAGAGGCTTTACAAAAACTTGGGATCAAAACAGACAAATCGTCTTATTGGCATGAATACAACGCTGGGTTATCAACACAGATGCCAACCGGTAGAGTTATTGCTGTAAACAAACGAGTAAGACGACACATAGAGTATAATGGATTTGATATTTTTTTTGAAAAATTAAAAAGCGAAATTTAGTCCGTTAGTCGCGATAAAATCACCAAAAATATTCCGTAAAAGTTGGCTGACGCATTCTCTCTTTTGTGTTTTTAAGTACATGTGGGTATACGGGGGTGCAATTTTTTTGCTACATAATTGCTACATACTAAAAAACAGCTATACGGCGCATACACAGATATGTGCAAAAAGTGGCGGGAATCTGGGTCAACACGACGTGCCGTAAAAAAAGCCATAAAATCAAGAACTTGCTGTTAATCCGTATGTCACTGGTTCGAGTCCAGTTGCCCGAGCCACATTTTACACCGTCCTGTTAAAGGGCGGTTTTTGTTTGGTTTTCCAAGCTTTTCTACAGTTCGATAATACAGGTTATAAAACAGGCTATTTTTCAGGCATTATCGAACCGCATAATAAAAAAGGCTAGAAATCTAACCTTTTTATTAATTCGAGTCCGCTTTGTCTATTTTTAAAACCGTTCATTTAACACTTTGACAACATACATATTGTAATCTATACTGATTTTATAACCCCTGCCATAAGGATTTGAAATGTCTGAAAAAAACACCCTGTATGATAATTTGCGCAATCCTGTTTCTGTAATTGAACGGGGGCAACCGATTCCAAATGACCTAAATAAATTATCTGTTCATGTATGGATTGTAAACGATGCGGGCGAATACTTATTACAACAGCGTATGGCGACAGCCAAGAAATTTCCAAACATGTGGGGACAGACCGGCGGTGGCGCAATCGCAGGCGAATCCAGTTGGGACGCATGTGTACGTGAAACTGTGGAAGAGCTGGGGTTAAAACCCGCACCTGAAAAATCTGTGTTGGTTGGTACGATTAAACGGCCAATGGATTTTGTTGATATATGGCTGGTGAACAGTAATGCAAATATTTCCGAATTAAATCCACAGGCAAGTGAAGTTCAGGCGGTTAAATGGGCATCATTGGCGGAAATTCACCACATGCAAAATACAGGCGAATTTATTCCATCTATTATCCCTGGATTTAACATGGTTTTAAACTATCAAAAAATGACGAAGACACAGCCTGTTAATGCGCGTGATTTTCTGGGTAAAATCGTCAATGTACAAATGGACCGCCCCCTGGGCAGCAAACATCCAAAGCATGGTTTTACATACGAAGTGAACTATGGATTTATTCCAAACACAGTATCGGGTGACGGTGAAGAATTAGACGCATATGTTTTGGGTGTTGATACGCCATTGGCAACATTTACCGGAAAATGCGTTGCGATTATTCATCGTACAAATGACAACGATGACAAACTGATTGTTGTGCCAGATGGACTAAATCCAACAAACGAATATATTGAACAGAAAACCGCTTTCCAAGAACAATGGTTCAAGCATACGATTGTAAGATAAAATAAGGGGGAATATAGTCATGCGAACACAAACAACAAGCAGATGTTTAATTGTACAAGGCGACAGCATCGTTTTATGCAAGCACTTGGCTGGCGGTTATTATTTCTTGCCTGGCGGCGGATTGGAAATTGGCGAAACATTGAATCAGTGCATTACACGTGAATTGAATGAAGAAATGGGTGTTGCAGAATCTGACATCACTATTCATGATGGCATCTTATTGGCTATTGAAAATCAGGGTTATGACTCCAATGGAAATTTCCTGTACGGGATTGAAGTTGTCAAACGTGTGGACATCAATGCAGACGACATCAGCAGCAAAGAGGATTTGATTGGCTTTGAAAAAGTGAAAATTTCTGATTTGCCAGGCACAAAATTATATCCTGTTGTTATTAAAAATTGGATACTAGAAAGATTTAAATAGAAGGAACACTTAAAAATGGCAAGATACTATTGTAGCGGTTTTGACCTTGATAACTTTTTTAGGCATGGTTTGGGCGACATGTTTAAAACCGACCTAAATGATACGAAGAGCATTGTGTATATTCCAGGCGGCGTAGAAAAAATAGAGAAGACCAAAGCTAAGCATATTCCTAATTTTACAAAACACTTCAAGGATGCAGGCATAGAATTTGAAGCAGTTAACATTATATCCCCCGATTTGTCTTCTGCTGAAGCAAAGGAACTGATAAAAAATGCCAGTTTTATAATGTTGATGGGGGGTGATCCCTTTAAGCAAAGAGAGCTTTGTGATGGGCTTGGGATTATGGACGAATTGAAAAAGTTCAATGGGGTAATGTTGGGTTTTAGTGCTGGTGCAATGTTGATGTCAAAGTTCATCATTATCACTCCTTGCAGTGATGAATTTCCAGATTTTCATGTTGAGCCTGGCTTAAATTTAGATGGAATTTCGATTTATCCACACAATAATACGTCAGACCAAGAATATCCGGAAGAACTTGTTTCTGGTGACGAAGTGTATAAAAAATCTGATTTACTACAGGTCGCTAAGGATTATGATAAATTCTACCTCTTACAAGACAACCTGAAGGAAGATGGCCTAACAGATGTCAGCTTTATCAGATGCTCTAATGGTAAGGTCGAATTTTGTATCGAAAACGATGGCAAGATTTGGTTAGTTGACAAGGATATAACGCTGGTTAAAAATAATGAACCGTTGGACTTTTGATAATGATGAATTGTTTGACTTAGTGCGCAATGGTTGCAAGTTTGGAACCCGTGGTCGATATTCAGACGCTTCCCCAATGGCAAAAATTGGCGACATTCAGGAAATCTATAATAGTCGTGGCGAAACAATACGGATTCAGCTTACATCTGTTCGCAAATGCCGTTTTTGTGACATTGATGATACATGGGCTCGCACAGAGGGCGAAGACGACCTGTCCCTGACATATTGGCGTAAGGTCCACATTGACTTTTTTAACAAATACTTTCCCGATTTTCAGGAAACTGATTGGCTGGAATTAAACGAGTTTGTGGTTATATAACCTCTAATTCAATCCCCACAATACCGTATTTGGATTCCATTTCGGCATCATAGAATTTTGATATTGCGGACATCAGTGCATTTAGCGATGCGAAACCGGTTCGGGGCATACTGATTTTTGTAGCCAGATCTGCAAAACTGCGCGCAATATGCAGGCGCACAATTTTAGCCCGAATATAATCATTACGATTTTGCGCATTATATATCAGCAACATATCGCCGTTGCGCATTCTGCGACGCTTTTCATCATACAGACGCAGTTCAATATCTTTTTCACCCGAACGCACCATTTCATAGTATTCGGGGCGCAAACTCATTGAAAATCTACAATCCAAGTTTGGCAAGAGATGCGTTGCATAAAATTCACGCATATCATCAAATGGTGTGATTTGTGGATTTAATAAACCGTCCGCTGACATCCATACGACTGATATTTCTTCGTCGCGATTTTCGCAGAAATTCAATTCCATATCATCTGGGATATGCACAATGTAAAAACGATGTTCTTCGGCCCAGGCGCCACGTTTTTGCGCGCGTTCGGGGGTTGGGTGACGAAATGCATATGGCACCGGAATTTCAATTGCACTATCTGCCAGTGCAGATGCAGATTCGCCCAGTTCTTCGGTCAGTTCACGTCGCAATGCGTTCTTAAAATCTTCGCCGTCATCTAACCTGCCGCCAATTGGTCCGTATCCATTTTCGCCGTATTTTAACAATGCAATTTTGCCGTCACACACAGGTAAAACATATGCAGAATAGCTGACGTCTTTTATCATTATTTCCACCTTTATATTCTTAACAAAATATCCTTTATCTGTGAACGAACCGCATGATATTTTGCGCGCAGGTCTGCGCCTTGGCCGACCAGATGTTGGCCAACGGCTGAATTATCAGACACGACCAACAGTGCCGATGCAGGTTTGCCTATAATCTGCATGGCCTTGAAAAAAGTTGCCGTTTCCATTTCTATCAGGGTTGCGCCCATTTGTCGAAACTCGTCCAAGTGTGCATATTCGCAAGCGATACTGTCGATTGATATTGGTGTCGCATCTTTGGTAGACATACCAACACTTGTGCAAATTCTCGACAATTCTGCATTTAATTCTGGTGACGAATATGTGCGTTCAAACATCTTTTCTGGGCTTAATTTATTATCCAGATACAATGTTGCGCCATTGCCAGATATAGAACATGTCGGAATAATAACATCCCCGATTTCAAGTTCCGGAACCAGTGAACCCACCGAGCCGACAAACACAAATTTTGCACAGTTGGCCGAATGACAAGACAAACAAAAGTCAACTATATTTGGTGCACCAACCTGTAATTGAATATATAAGTATGATTTGCCGTTATGCTTTATACGATGTGATTTTGAGAATCTGTCTGAATATATTTCAGCAATATCTGTTGTGGCACTATCAAAGACTTTATCAATTGGCCAAGATGGTGCAATAAATACGCAATCAAAATGTTCGGCAGACGATATTCCATACAGCTGTTGTAACATATCCGAACAAGATATGTTATCCTGACATGATTTGATTATTTTATTCATTTTGTATCCTTTGATTCACTGCGATACGATTTACATTCAGAATATATTTCGCCACGGGCCAATCCCGCCAATGAAATACGTGTGGTTGAAACAACGTTTTTCAAGTTTGCGACCTCGTCCAATGTAAAATATTGCATATCGGCGCACTTGTCGCCTTCGCAGTTGCGAATTGTGCCGGTATATTTTGACACCTCGAAAAAGAAATCAAAGGATTCTGTACGACTGGCCAGATTGCTGGTAACGTGTACGCATTTTATGTCATCAGGTGCAATGTCTATGTCTAATTCTTCTTTGGCCTCTCGTATGGCGGCATCACGTGCGGTTTCGCCTTGTTCTATGTGCCCCGCCGGCAAAACCCACCAACCACCATCATAATTAAAGAAACCATCGTTGCGGAAAAACAGTAAAACTTTGTCGTCTTGCTTTATAATCAGGTTAATTACACCCTTGAACATTGCACGTTCAGCCATTTCTTGTCCTTTTCTTTCTTGAATTGTGCCATGATTGTTTTTCGTTCGCAATATTTATTATATGCACCCTATGGCGCAGACATCCGATCGCGCAAAAATATTTCACAAGCAATAGAAAGGCGCTTGAATTCATCTGGGTTTTCGTGCCGGTACGAACAAGCCGCGCCGTGCCACATTTTACACTGTCCTGTCAAAGGGCGGTTTTTGTTTGGTTTTCCAAGCTTTTTCAGAGTTCGAGTCCGCTTTGCCCTATTTGGTTAATCAAAAAACCGCCCTGTGGGGTGGTTTTTAAAATTTTTGCTGGCGAGACTGCGCGTAAATTTGTAGTTGCGCGAACAGAACTGCGTTCGTTCTTGCATACAAATTTTGGTGCGAGCAAAGTACTTCGGGGGCCAAGCCCCCTCGCCTCGCAACGAGCCCCCTTGCACGACAAAATCAAAAAACCGCCCTGACGGACGGTTTTTAAAATTTTGGTGCGAGCAAAGGGGCTCGAACCCTCGACCTCAACCTTGGCAAGGTTGCGCTCTAGCCAACTGAGCTACGCTCGCATTGCGTGAACTATATTGACATATTTTTTTCGCAATTGCAAGTGTTATTTTAAATATTTTTATTCTAATACCTGATTTTGCAATTCAATCAGCCGTTTACACCCGGTTTCCGCCATTTGCATCAGTTCGTTTAACTGTGATGCATCAAACGGATGCTGTTCGCCGGTTGCCTGAATCTCTATAAAACGGCCATCGCCAGACATAACAAAATTTGAATCCATTTCAGCAGCACAATCTTCTTGGTAATCTAAATCCAGGACCAAGTCGCCCTGCCACAAGCCAGCCGATACAGCCGCCACATTTTCAGAAATCGGGTTTTCTTTTATCCGCCCCTGGGCCATCAACCAACGTGTCGCCAACACCAATGCAACATAGCCACCTGTGATACTGGCACAACGTGTGCCGCCATCGCCCTGAATCACATCACAATCAATTGTGATTGTATGACGCCCCAACTTTTCCATGTCAACAACACTGCGCAACGACCGACCAATCAGTCGCGATATTTCAATGGAACGATTGTCGCGCCCCATCGCGTCGTGCGATTTACGCGTTTCATTGGCGCGTGGCAACATTGAGTATTCGGCTGTGACCCAGCCACCCGGCTTGTTCTGTATACGTTTCCAGGTTGGTTGATTAAAATCAACCGATGCAGTACACAAAACCTGGGTACCGCCCATTTTTATCAGGCACGATCCTTCGGCCCATTTGTTCACGCCAGTTTCCATTGATACTGGGCGCATCTGATTGTTTTTACGCAGCGATGGACGTAACATAAGAAATCCTTTTATCTGTGTTATATATGATGTGATGTTATATTACAGAACCGTAAAAAACAAATAAAAATAAAATGCCCACAAGGGCATTTGATTTTTATGGCGGATGGTGAGGGATTGTAATTCCCATGCGCGCAAGACGCATGGGCCCCTTTCGCCTGCGGCTCGAACCCCACGCAACTGCGTTGCTGGATCGGGGGTTCTCATCCAACCATGCGCAACAAAAAAATAAAATGCCCACAAGGGCATTTGATTTTTATGGCGGATGGTGAGGGATTCGAACCCCCGGTGGAGTTGCCCCCACAACGGTTTTCAAGACCGCCGCATTCGACCGCTCTGCCAACCATCCTTTAACTTCTGTCCCGTCGGTCTCTCAACCTACGGTTTTGTTCGCTGCTCGTGCCTGACGGCACTGCTCACCACTCGTTAGCGCTCGGACCTGCTTCGCGCCTCGCTTACTCGTATGCAAGACCGCCGCATTCGACCGCTCTGCCAACTATCCTTTAACCTTTTAGGCATCAATTAAAGTCGACGGCGCTTATTGTACATTATTTTTTTCTTATTGCAAACATAAAAATTAATAAACCTGCAAAAAACATTATGCCGGACAACAACTGTCCCATTGTTAATCCCCACGATGTCAAAAATCCAATCTGGGAATCTGGGGCGCGAAATAATTCGCAAAACATACGAAAAACCGCATAACCCATACCCATGATTCCACCAAGTGCCCCGGGCCTGTTACGCAGATTTGTGTATTTATACAGGCAATACATTATGACAAATAACAATACGCCTTCGGTGGCGGCTTCGTACAATGGACTAGGATGACGTGGTATCGGTGTATCCCCTGTAAATACAACACCCCATGGAACATCTGTGGGACGTCCCATTACTTCGCGATTAATAAAATTGGCAATACGACCAAAAAACAGGCCGATTGGCGCAACAACCGCCAATATATCTAAAATTTTCCAGGCATTTATCCGCTGGGTGCGTGCAAATAAAAATGTAGCAATAATCACGCCGGCCAGACCGCCATGAAAGCTCATCCCGCCATGCCAAACAGCGAATATTTCCAATGGATTTGATATAAAATAGCCCAGATTGTAAAACAGCACATACCCCAATCGTCCCCCAATAATTACGCCAATAATTATCGCGGTCAACAAATCATCCAGTTGCCGTTTCGACAAATCAAGTACGCCGCCCGATGCACGCATCAGACGGCGAAAAACATAATAACCGACAATAAACGCGGCAATATACGCCAGCGCATACCACCGTATATCAATCCCAAAAACAGAAATTGCCACAGGAGAAATTGCGCCCAGTGTTATCGCCACGAATGTACACCTTGGTTAACGGCAACGGGACAAAGTGCCCTTTATATTTGCCTGTATTTCTTTTAAGCGTTTCAAACGCGCTTCGTTTGGCACAGACAAGGATAATTCTTTCTTAATTTCCTGTTCAATTTCACCACTTATGCCCCTCAGAGATTCTACATCTGCGTTACGTTTGTTGTGACTGACCATGCATTCTTCGTTTGTCTTGGCTTCGCGGATGCGTTCACGACGCGCAGCCTCAATAAAGCAAACACTTGTATAAAACAGATCCATTTTATGATACCTTTATTATTTTTGACGTTTTATGGTTCCTTCAAGCAAAGCAATTTTCTCACGAACTTTATCAGCACCAACCTTGTCCTTGTCGGCAATTTTCTCTTCCAACAATTTTTTTGCCTGCTCCAACATAGAATGCACATCTTCCATCCGAGAAGCCTTGGACTTATTTTTTATTAAATCGTTTTTTTCACCACGCAATTTTACAGAATGGGAAACACTGCTTTGATATTTTGTTGGCATCGTTTGAATCCTTTTGTCTTGAAATTCTGTTGGCATTGTATTATATATTTTGTAAATAACAAGGAGAAATATTAAATGATAGCAAAAAAACATGACATTCATAGTGTCCCGACATATGGCGCGGGCGGAATTGATATGTATCTAAAGCGTATATTTGCGCTGATGTTCGGGGCAGTTGGCCTGACAGCGATTGCTGCGTATATGACAATATGGGGCGGTGGATTGCAATATTTACTAAACTTTCAAACAGGTGGAATGTCTGGATTGTACTATGTGCTGTTGTTCGGTGGTTTGGCATTATCTATCTGGGCCCAGGTTCGCGTTTTCAGCATGAAGCCTGCAATGGCGGCACTGTTGCTGGCAATTTATGCAATTTTAATTGGGATTACTATGACGCCGTTGATTGCGGTTGCACTGTCTGTAAACCCGGGTTCAATATTGATGGCATTTATCATCGCGGCATTAATGTTTGCGTGCATGGCATTGTTCGGGTATAAAACAGTCAAAGACCTGTCATTTTTAGGTGTATTCTTGATGATGGGAATGATTGGACTGGTTCTGGTCGGCGTATTATCGTTTATTTGGCCAGGATTGATGGGCGGCATGTTCGGAACAATAGTTTGCTTTATCGGGGTATTGGTGTTTGCGCTGTTTACGGCATATGATATGCAAAATTTAAAGCGCGCATACAATGTTCTGTCTGATGACACGCAAAAGAATCAGATGGCTGTGCTGGGGGCGTTGCATTTGTACATTTCGTTCATCGCGATGTTCCAGTATTTGTTAAGCTTGTTTAATCGTGAATAAATTCAATATAATAAGGAGAATAATAACATGGCATATAAAATAGACCCAACAAAATGTATAGGGTGTCATTCGTGCATGGGCATGTGTCCTGTGGCGGCGATTTCTGTGGGCGCGGACGGTAAATGTGTAATTGATCCGTCTAAATGTATTTCATGTGGCACGTGTGCATCGATATGCCCGGTCGGCGCAATCGCCCCAGAAATGTAATGATAAAACCCGCATTTCGCGGGTTTTTTATTGGTAAAATGCCTGATATTTCTATCTGTGTTTTATGTTTGGTGTGTACAGTCCATATGCAGCCAACGCGCGGCGCAGACAGTTATAATGCGGAACCTTGGGACGCAAATGATGATTGTACAACGTGTTATTGTTGCTTATCATCGTGATTGGCACCTGCTTTTTCAAACAACCTGAAATGACCAGGGGACTGTCATCAAAATGCATATCTGGCCTTATATCCTGTAATATATCAGATTTTAAGCCGGATTTATCATATACCTGGTCGAACGTGCACGTTATACCTGCATTGCGCAACTGGGCAAATGTTTTTTGGGGCTGTTTATATTTGCGTTCTGTGACAAATAATACATCTAAATCAGGGCGCGCCATCAAATTATTTAATATCGCAGGTATCCCAGAATCCAATACAGGCATTGTATACAACAAATCATCACCAAACAATTCCAGCAGGTTGTCGACAACGGCCGGGCAATAGCATTCTTGTATCGTCCAACTGGTGGGTTTTTCATATGGGATACCCGCACGCTGAAAAGCGATCTGGTACAGTGGTTTCATATCAAATATTACGTTATCAAGGTCAAATGTTATTTTCTTCTTATTCATATCTTTTCCTGGTTGTTTTTTTGCGGGCAGGATTATATCAATATAATTTTATAAAGCCAAGTTCTGATTTATTATTTATCATAGCATTTATATATATTGATTTTTTTATGATTTTGTGATATAATATGCGTATACACAGGACGTTTTTTAACGTCTTTTTTTGTTGACCGACCATTTTTGTGGCCGGTTTTTTGTTATAACAAAAGGATTTTTGATGAATAAATTTAGCTTTATCGCAGATGGAAATACAAAAGATTTTTATTTCACATTTCCATTTTTTACAAAAGATGATGTTGTTGTAGAGGTTAATTCAACCGCAGCATCCGGTTTCATAATACAGACCACATCCACAGGCCTGAATGCAGATATACCGTTTAGTGGCGGGAAAGTCACATTTACCAAAGCGCCCAAGGCGACCGATGTCATCAGTATTTACAGGAAACTGGAATTGAAACGACATATCGATTATCAACCAACAATGACATTAACGCCAACACTTATGAACCAGGATATGAATTTTATGCTGGAAATACTGAAAGATATGAAAAATGAACTGCTGGAATTCGCAGATAAATACGCGCAGGTTACAAACCAAGAATCAACCAATATTGTTTTAAGCAGAATCGACATGACCATGTCAGAAATAGACAATGTATCGGAACAGATTGCCGCAGTTCGTCAAGAAATAACAGATTTTGGTGATGTGCAATCTATTCGTACCAGCATTGAAAATCTGAATAATTCTGTTGCGGAACTGCGGATAACGCTGGACAAGGCCAATGCAAATATCGCGACATTGCAGAATTTTAAGGATTCTGTATCTGATTATGTCATTGAATCGCAAATGCCAGACGCCAACAATAATTATACATGGTATCGTAAGTATAAATCGGGCTGGGTTGAACAAGGGGGCGTTTTAGGAGGTTTGAACAATAGTAGAATAACCATATCGCTGCCTGTTGAAATGGCAAATAATAAATACATCACATTGGTGGCAGGGATAAATTCTTCAACCGCATCTGATTTTGCAGTTGCGGTTATAAACCCAACAACAACAACTGTTACAATCGGTTCAAATGCGAATTATGGCGCAGGTTCCGTATGGCATGTTTGTGGTATGAGCGCATAAAACAAGGCTGGACATATCCAGCCTTGTCAAGTAAGGAGGCAAATCATTGCCCGCACTGTTATTCTTGTTTGGATTAAAAATTCTTGTATTTGTCCAATTTGTCTATCTCGTCAAGATTTAGCGAACCTAAATCCAAGTGATTATGAGAATGTACAGGAAATTCCCAATAATTGCCATATACCATATTCAGCAATTTATCATATTTATTGGGCACTGGGAACTCATACCCTTCAAACTTAAGGGTTTTTAGTGGGAAAAAGTCTGTTTTTGGATAAACGCGAGGCTTGAACGGTCGCGTTTCCAGCCCAAGAAATATATTTTCCCCATCATCTGAAATTATATGTTTTTGCGCCTTGTCTGTCACACGTGCAACCATTTCAAAATCTTGATATGTTTTTAGGTGTTTGAATGCATTGGTTTTTGCAGCCTTTCCTTTGATAATCGCTTCGCTGATTTCTTCAACAGATTTATCCGATGGATAATATGGGAATATATCAACGGCAAAACAAAGCTTGCCTTTCATACGCCAATAAATAAAATCAATCCATTCCTGATCTGTTGTTGGCAAAAAGTCAATATGCAGAACCTTGCCTATTTGAGATGGCACTTTCTTGAAATAACAGCAGGTATTTTTGAACTCTTGTTCGGCAACCGCACAAAACTTTTCATAATCTTTGGCCATCATACAGATGTCAACATCATCGTCCCATGGGATAAAACCACCATGACGAACCGCACCCAGCAATGTCCCGAAATCAAGCCAGTATTCAATATTATGTTTCTTGCATACCTTGTCTATTGTTTTTAATATTTCCAGACTTAGCAGTTGTACTGTTCTTTGTGCGCCGTGTGCATGTGGTATTTTTGATATATCTGCATTGCGTAATAAGACAGATTGAATGTATTCCAATCTATCTTCTATGCGACGCATTTGACGTTGGCTTTTATTTAGTTTTATGTGTCTGTCCCTGAAACTGCGGCGCGCAACAGGGTTAAAGATAAAACAAGCTATTAAACGAACAACAAAGTTATGCATATTTAGTCCTTTAGATTTTAATTCGAGCGAAATGTTTAATGTCTTTGCTTGGGGTGTTGCGGAAGAACATGATGCCACAAATAACAATTATTTTTTCTTGCTCGTTTGGGGATATAAGGCTAGACCAATGAATTGATAAAACAGAACGTCTGTAATGTAATACCTTGGATACAAAACGACGAATTTTATATAAATAATAAAACCTTATAAAATTTCGCATCTTGCGAACGCTTTTTATTTCGTATTTAGTTATGTATTTGCTATGAGCTAAAATTTGCATATCAACATCAGATAACCATTCTGCAATCAGAGATAATATTGGACGAATTTTTTTTACATTACCTGCACGTGCTACAATATGCATATATGCGATTTCCCTTTTGTATAAATTAGCCCATATGTCTTCATTGGTTATATTATTATCCCGTAACCATTTATGAATTGTGCGCGTTCGTAAAAATGGTATGGTTAAATCTTTTAGATCAAGTGCATCATCGCGTTGGCGTAAACGCCAGTGATAAAAAGCATCTTCTGTAAAACAAATACGTTGCGCCAGCAAGAATGTTTGAACCTGGAATAAATTATCCGTCCAGCCAGCACCAGGTATTTCTTCGATTGTGATGTTATGCTGTTCCAGAAAAGACCGTTTGTAAATACAAGACCATATACTGGGGTGAAATGATAAAAATTCTGGATGCTTTTTTATGTCAAATACACCCGTGGGTTTGGATGTGTTTTTACCACAAAACCAACTAACCTTGGAATTACAAATATCAGCATCTAGGAAATCAAAAAATGTGTAAAACTGGGATTTTACAATGTCTGCGTTATTTTTTGTCGCGATGTTATATAATTCTTCATACATATTTGGCTCGATGTAATCATCGGGTTCAAATATTGCAATATATTCCCCAGACGCACGCATTAAACCGGCATTGCATGCCGAGCCATAACCACCATTAGGTTTGTGTATTACGATTATACGTGGGTCAGTTGCGGCGTACTCATCAATTATTTGCGGACATTTGTCTTTGCCGCCATCATCGACAAGTATGATTTCAATATCTGTCAAGGTTTGGCAAATAATGCTATCTAATGCTGTGCGTAAATATTTTTCAACACCATAAATTGGTACGACAACCGATATCTTTGGTTGGTTTGACATTAGATTCTTCCTTTGTTTTTTTTTATTTGTTTTAATTTCAATGATGGGGTTGCGTGGTCCCAATCAACGTTTTCTTTGATTACTTTTGCTGGGTTCCCGGCCAATATAGTGTTAGGTTTTACAAATCTTTTGGTAACAACGGTCCCCATACCCACAATTGTATTGTCTGGAATGATGGCATTTTTCAAAATTTTTACACCTTCGCCTATCCAACAATGATTCCCTATTTGTACAGGTTCTGATAAATGATTTAGGATCTTGTATGTATCATGTTCCATTATCACATGACCATCAGTTGCCCATATCGATATTGAATTTGAAAACAAGCATGAATCTCCGATGATTACACTGGAATTATCTTCGTTCAAATTGACGGCACAACCATGACAATAAAAATTTTCACCAATCTGTATGGATTGATTGTCACCACAGCAAATTCCTATGTGAAAATTTTTAATTTTATATTTTGTGGGTTTGATCACAATTTTGGAATTGTTTGCGCGTATGAAAATACTACTTTGTTCGAAGCAAAAATTATTTGGTAAATATATGGTATTATTGTTGCCGTAAATATCAATGTAAATACCAGAAACTACACTTTTCTTTAACAGAGTCTCTCCAACATAAATTCTATTATTGTCGCCGTGCAGTTTGTAGTGTGACAAGTATTTATGGCGAAAATGGTGCCGTGCTTTTTGGGACGGCATAAAACAACAAATTAAACGGATTAATAATTTACGCATGTTTTACACCCGCCAATTTTTGTTTGGATATCGGTAAACAGTTAAATAAATAGTGCACCTTGTACCCATAACGAATTCGGCTTTTGTAAATTGGTGCACCAACAACCGCCAATGTGCGCAACATGCGCCAAATCGGATTGCGTGGATAAATCACTGTGTACAATTTTAACCAAGATGTTCCATCAAAATGCGATTTGTCCAGTTGGTTTTTATGTTTGTATAAATAAAATTCAGTCTGGAATCGCTGGCGGAATAATTCTTTTGGTTCGCCGGACAGGCGGCGCAGATTCCATACATAATTCGCAAAGCGAGAACGGTTAATAATCTTGTTCATGTCTGCTAAATCTGGGCGGTTTGTAAATAGCCACTTTTCCGTATCGTCATGTGCATCAGCCACCGCATAAATCTTGTTATTGTTTTTGTCAGAATTATTTGCATGTTTGCGATAATGCAAAATAACCGTTGGCGTGTACCAAAAACGTGTTGCAACAGCAAAAGCCTTGGGCTTGAACCCCATATCTTGGAATGCGGCACCCGGGGTTTCGGCAAAACGGATGTTATTGTCACGCAACATTTTATTGCTGTACAGGCATGTCCAAATGCTGGGGTGACCCGTCCAAATAATTTCTGGATTCGTTTCGGTTGGGCAAAATACAGTTTCATACAGTTTTGGGTCCAAACCAATGCCCCATGATGGCGTTTCGGCACGCGTATCGTTGTCAAAGAATACAAATTCAGCCTTGACCAAATCTGCGTTATTGTTTTTCGCACCGTTGTACAATATTTCAAATGCATTTGGTTCAATCCAATCATCTGATTCAACAATCGCAACATATTCACCAGTCGCCGCATCCAGACCACGATTCATAGATTTGCCATAGCCTTCGTTTTCTTTGTCAATTATAACAAAGCGCTTGTCGTTTTTGGCATATTTCTTGATAATGTCCAATGTGCCATCGGTTGACCCGTCGTTAATGCAAATGATTTCGATGTCTGTCAGGGTTTGATTTACAATACTGGCCAAACATTCGTCCAGATATTTTTCAACGTTATAGCATGGAACCAATACAGATACCTGGGGCAGTGATTTTTTTGGCATTATTTTATTCCTTTGGCTAAATCCAGACAGCGGGCGATGGCTTTGTCCATATCGTAATATTTATAATCCCCCAGACGACCAAAGAAGTATACATTTTGTGCACGTTGGGCCAGGGACAAGTATTTCTGATACAGTTCAGCATTTTGCGGATTTGCAATCGGGTAATAACGATCGTTTTTACCGTTTTCGAACGGTTCTGGATATTCATATGAAACAATGGTTTTTGCCGATTGGTCATTCAAAAAATACTTGTATTCGCCAATGCGGGTAAAATCATAGTTGCATGGGTAATTGACAACCGCAGCATCCTGGAACCGCGCAAATGGGTATGTGATGAATTCAAAACGTTCACTGCGATATGGCAGTTCACCATACTTGTAATCAAAGAACTCATCGATACTGCCCGACCAGAACAGGCGGTCGTATTTCATATTCTTGTTAAACGGGGTCTTTAATTTTACCGTGATGTTTTTGTGATTCAGCATGTTTTTTATCATCGCAGTATAACCGCCAATCGGAATTCCCTGGTATTTGTCCTGGAAATAGCGGTCGTCACGCGAAATGTACACGGGAACACGCCCCGATACAGACGGATCAATTTCATCAGGCGTTTGACCCCACTGTTTCAATGTGTATTCCAAAAATATTTTTTCATAGATGTATTGCGCCAAAAACTGCAGGTCTTTGTCATCTTTTTTGCGCAATTCCAAAATTGGAACCTTTACATTAAGGCCAAAATTATCCAGTAATTTCTGTTCAATCTTGTTCGCAATTGATTCTGGGAATACCGCATGCAATGTATTTAAATTAAATGGAATTGGCACAATTTGACCGTCAATCAGACCACGCACCTTGTGCTGGTATGGGTACCACTGGCAAAAACGCGATACAAAATCCCAGACCGCTTTGTTAGACGTGTGAAAAATATGCGTGCCGTATTTATGAACGCAAATACCGTCTTGGTAATAATCATAAATATTTCCTGCAATATGGTCTTTGGAGTCGATTATTGTTACGCTTTCGCCACGTTCTGCCAAAATGCGCGCCATTGTCGCACCAGATATCCCGCAACCAACAATTAAATTGTTCTTTCTATTCGCCATGTCTGTGCCCTTTGTTCCAAATGATATGCAAAAAATTAACAAAATTCTGATTTTTTGTCGCTTTTGATAGGAATAATATCGCATACTCGCATATAAAAAGCAAGTAATAAATCCGCGGTTTTTCCAGGATATACAAAAGCTGGGGGATTTCCTGTGGCACACAACACTAAATAAACGCGATTTAATATATTTTTAATCAAAAAGACTAGAATACAACACAAGTTTTTCAAGACATCCAAGGAAAATTAACCTACATAAAACACTTGATATAATCTGTGATTTTATACACAATATTCAAAATCCATGTAACCATGTTAAACAAAATGGAGAAAATATGATAACCCATGATGATATTTGGGACGCTATTGATGAAATTGCACGGGGAAAGAATATCAGCCCGTCAAGAATGGCGATAAATTGTGGGTTAGATGCAACAACATTTAACAAAAGCAAGCGCTGTGATGCATTTGGCAAGTCGCGTTTCCCATCACTGCGCACAATAACCAAGGTTTTAAATGAACAACGAATGAGTATGACTGACTTTGGTACGATTTGCGACCGAAAATCAAGATGTCATCATTAATAAAATTATATCCGATAAATTTTTAGCTGTTGCGATATCAATATTTCAGTGTTATATTTTTTGTGTCCAATACACAAATAATAAAGAGGATTTGATAATGTTATTAAAGGGTAAAAAGATTTTGATTACTGGGGTTGCCAATGATTGGTCTATGGCATGGGCAATCGCAAAACGCGCAACAGAAATGGGTGCCGAAGTCGCAATGCCGTACGCAATGCCGGCACTGGAAAAGCGTGTTCGACCACTGGCAGAATCTATTGGCGCCAAATTTGTTCAGGAATGCAATGTTCAAAATGACGAACAGATGGAAGATCTGTTTAATAAGATAGAAGCCGAATGGGGGCACCTGGATGGAATGCTGCATGCAATTGCATTTTCCGATAAAAATGAACTGACAGGACGTTACGCAGATACGACACGCGAAAACTTTAAAAATACAATGGATATTTCTGTGTATTCACTGGTCGATTTGACAAGACGTGCATCACGGCTGATGAAAAATGGTGGCAGTATTGTAACACTGACATACTTTGGCGGGGAAAAATCTGTTCCAAATTATAACGTTATGGGGGTTGCAAAATCTGCACTGGACAGCAGTGTTCGGTATCTGGCGTCAGATTTGGGCAAAGATGGGATTCGCATTAACGCCATCAGCGCGGGCCCAATTATGACACTGGCATCCAGTGGGGTTGGCGGTTTCAAGGCTATGTTGCGACTGAATGCTGAAACAACTCCATTGCGCCGCAATATGACACTGGATGATGTATCGGGGGCCGCGATGTATCTGTTCAGCGATTTGTCTTCGGGTGTAACGGGCGAAGTTCATCATGTTGACTGTGGATATTCAACAACAGGCATGATGCCAAATGAAATGAAAGACATATTGTTGAAAAATCTGGATTAAGCCAAAAATTACAACGAAAAACCGCGATTGCGGTTTTTTTATTGTTTAATACACAGGATAATCACGTGGATATGAGGCATCAGGACGCGCCAATTCAGATTTTACACCACAACCAGCGACAAATAACGCTGAAAATAAAATAAATCCAACAAATATTTTTCTCATATTGCCATTATATCCAGGATAGTGGCAGGCTGTCAATTTTTTTTGTCATGCATTTTGCGCAAAAAAATTCCTAACCAGTTAGAAGGCACGAAAACAGTTGCTTTTTTACTTTACTTTTTATAAAAGCTATATATAATCGTCAGTAGAAGTATAAAACAAGGGTGCACATAATTATGAAATTGTTTATTAAACGCTTGAATTGATATGGTGCGACCAACAGAAACAAAACTGCGGGCGCACTTTTTGGGTGCCCGTTTTTTTATATCGACATAATACATAAGGGAAAACAAAAATGTCAGAAAATACACCAAACACACAAATTTCAACCAATGAATTACAGGCACGTCTGCAAAAGGCAGAAAATATTCGTGCGCGCGATGG
>JAZROU010000009.1:0-2736 GCA_045648865.1 Candidatus Enterousia sp. | reverse complement strand
CTGTCATCCCGCGGCTTGACCGCGGGACCCAGGTAGTGCCTTATAATAAATTATTCAAATCATCATATCCGCCCGCCAATATGGCCCCAGGACGGCATCACAAAACATCGAATATATCTGAATTATTTTTTCCTGTCGCGGATAATTTTCCACCATTCTTTGGCGGTGCCGTATGTATTGTTCCATAATGTGGTCACATCGCCGCGCATTTGATCCCCAACCGTGGTTGAAATCGAACCACCCAATTTTTTTGCGATATCCATGCCACGACTGGCAAACCACCATGTCAGCAGAACAACCAACAGTGTTTCCAAAAATCCGCCTGGATTTAAATTCGGCACACGCGAAGACAAATCTGTATCAACCACGCCCGACAATAATGCCGCACAAAACGCAATTACAATGGACAGTGATACAAAGTACAATGCCGCCTGAACAAATCGTTCGATTTGCCTGTCCAGTGTTTCTGCTGAAAATATCCCCAAAAATTTATTAAATATATCGCCGGCTATACCCTTGTAAGATGTGCTGCCAACCGTCTGGGTCAGCGCGGTAAATGGCAACATCATAACGCCCAAGAACAGGTCTGCAATTACACCCAATGCCATAAATGCGAATTTCCACGCCAGCATAATAAATGCGACAATGAAAACTATACCACCAATGACTGAAAATGCGCTGCTGCCGATGCCGGCTGTAATCCATTTCCATCCTGCTGCAATCGCGGTATAGCAAAATCCAGACATGCGTGTTGGTATGCATAATATATCTGTGGCGGCATTGGCGTCGATGATATTTTCCGGCGAAATATGTGTTGTGGCATATTCGCGAATCGCTGCGCATGTATCCGGCAGGTTTGCGCCCGCGCTTTCTGCGACCGCCCCCAGTATTAAATCAGATGCATATGTTCCAACGGTGACAATCGGGCCCATTATCCACATAAAAAGTTGTGCCGGACCAAGCCTTAGTATAATAACCCATATCGCAATCATAGTACCCTTTTTAACGATTTCCGTCATCAGTTTTAATGCTTCACCTTTGCCCGATTGCATCATGTTGTATGTTTCAAAAGTTATCCAAAATGCAAATGCGATAAACATAAATAAAATCACAAATCGAACCAGCGAAGAATCCAGCACGCCCGCAACAAAAGACATTGCATTCATAAATGTCAGGCCTATCTTTGCCTCAATCGGGACATAGTCTTGTACCAGTTGTTTTTGGAAATCGCCCTGAAATTCATTTATATCATCAGAAACCTGGGACACGAATTTTTCACGATTGTTGTCTGTTGCCCATGTGCCGTGGTCACCGATGTCCCCCATAGGCAGGTTCGCTGTTGCGCCGAATGCAGTCGACACTAATCCGATCGCCAAAACGATGACAAACAGTTTTGGTAAAAATTTGCGAAATATTTTCATCATTTTTTGCCCATTGCCTTGGTAACTTTTTCGGTTATTTGAACAGGAACTGCCCATATTTTTTGCCCCAGGTCATGTACCCACGCGCCATAGTCAAATTCTTCTTTGGTTGAAACATTTGCATTTTCGCCCGGTATTGGCAGTTTAACCGACCCATTTGGCAACAAGCTGTCGATTTTTGGGCTGACTGCATAATAGTACAGAAAGAACAAAAATATCATCATTAACATAAATTCCCATCCGTCGGCCAAGAAATCAAATGCACCCGGATATGTGCGCTCAACTTCGGCCCGGCGTGCGGTAAAGCAATCTTTGAATTTATCTGCATCCATTTCGCCATCGACCAATGCAACGGATTCGCACGTCGCGAACACATTCATCACCGACAGTGTCTGTGCATCTGGGTTTTCAGCACGCATTCCCATCATTGGTGGTAATATCGCCGTATATCCATCACGTGGGCCTGGGAAATACATGTCGGCCGTGAATGACACGGTTGCATATATCACCAGAACTTTCAGTGTTATTGCGATGATACGTATCGCAGACGATACCAGCATACCTATGGCCTTGCTCATCAATCCCTTGGCCTTGGCCCATGTTGTTTCGAATGCCGATGCTGCCAACAACAATGGCAAGAAGATAATTATAAATACCAATTTAAATACAATGGACAGTATCTGGAAAAACAAATCGAATCCGATTATTAAAAACATCAACACCAGCGCCAAACCTGCCAGCCACGTGAATGCACCGCCCCCCATCCCCATCCATGCATAGTTCATCATGGCAAAGCCACCGGCCGCACCGGCCAACATAATGCTGTTGATGTTTCCCATAACGCACATAAACGGTTGCATAATTGGGTTTAAAATATCGCCAGTGTCACCTGTATCTCTGTCCCCCAGCGCGCCACATTGTGCGGCATCTGAAACGCCACTTGCCATCATGCCTAATTCGGCCCCGACGTATAACACAGGTGTGATTGTTATCTGGGATACACTGCGCAGGGCGGTATTTCCCCCCATCCCCAGCGCCCCCATCAGCACGCCCACAAACATCAGGCGTACGCCCAACTTCCAAATCTTGTCCCACCATGCTTGGACTTCGATTTTATGTTCGGTTGGTTTTTCATAGTTCAGTGTTTTTTTTGCGTGGTCAAATATGTGTTGGGCTGTGTGAATGAACAAGAAAATCCCAAACCCAATCACCATCAAAATCCATAAATTATCAACCATCAGCGTCCAAAAACGTTCCGTTGCATCCCCAATAACGGAAAATAAATCTGATATATATCCACACATAAAGCAACCGT
>JAZROU010000008.1:0-10663 GCA_045648865.1 Candidatus Enterousia sp. | reverse complement strand
ATTGGAATTTTGGCGTTTTCGTTCGTTGGTTGGGGTGTCGCAGAATGGATTTTCGGCAGTGCGGCCAATGATAATACTTTGGTTCGTGTTGGGAATACAGAAATTTCTGCCCAGGAATTTAATTTGGAAAAATCACGGCAGTTGGCACAGATGTCACGTGATGAACAGCGTGCATTGTATGCTGATGTAGCAGCCCAGAACGCGTTTGCTCAGCAGGTCTTGACCAAGATGGCGGGGCAACAGATGGCTGAAAATCGTGCCGATGATTTGGGTTTTGTTGTCAGCGATAGACGGATTGCGCACGAAATTCGCGAATTTCCAGAATTTCAGGTGAATGGTGAATTTTCTACGTTGGCGTTCGATACTGTGTTAAATAATTCGGGATATTCCGAGGCGCAGTTCGCAGATGTTTTGCGCGGTAATGTTTTGCGTGCGATGGTTTTGGGGGCGGTGGGGATGCCAGTTCCTGTGCCTGAATTCGCGGTCAAGGCGGCCTATGATGCCAGATATTCGCGTCGCGGTATTGAATATGCTGTGGTAAAATACGATGATTTTAAGGTTGGGGCGCCTGGGGATGAACAGTTGCGGGAATTTTACAAGCAAAATCCGAAAGTTGTGCCTGAAACACGTGTTGTTTCGTACGTTTTTGTGCCTGCGGAAATGAGTTTGCCGGATAAATATGACGAAGGATATGCTGTCGCAGTAAAGGTCGAAGATGATATTATTGCCGGCGAAACAATGCAAGACGCGGCCAATAAACATGGCGCAAAGTATGTAAAACTGGGGGAATTTAGTCAGGACAAGCGGCCTGTGGACAAGTTGTTGACGGATTCTATGGTTGCAAAAATATTCGACATGGACGAAGGACTGGAAAGCGAAATGATTGAAACTAAAGATGGTTTCGTGTTTGTTCGTGTGGATAAAATTGTGCCACAGCATTCTGCAGAATTTGAATCTGTGAAAAAATCGTTGGTGAATGATTGGGTGCAGGCAGAACAGAAAAAAATGGCCTATGTTCGTGCAAACGAAATGCTGGTTGACTGGAAAGATGGTGGTAATTTGGCGGGTGTTAAGTCGGTGACTGTGTCGCGGACAGATGGGGCGCCAATGGATGTGTTGGTTGCGGCGTTTCGTGGCGCGGTTGGTGACAAGACCATCGTGGCATCAGATGGGGCATTTTATGTTCTGGGGGTTAACGAAACAATAAACCCAACAGTTGAATCAAAAAAGATGGATGATTTACGCAAGGAAATGCAGAATTTGTCTAAGTCTGGCGTGACGGATGATTATAATTCGTTCCTGATGCGTGAATATCCAATAGAGGTAAACGAAAAAGTATTCAATCGTTTCTTTCAAAATTAATTAAAAAAGAACCGCGAAGACGCGGTTCTTTTTTTTGTCTAAAATATATATTTTATGTTTATGTTGCCAATCCAGCCAAAATGATTGCTGTCGCGACGTCCAAGATTGGCGGAAATATTAAAATTCGCAACAGATTTTTCCAGCGATATTGTGTATTCGACAAAGTTGCCGGATTCTGGGGATGTAAATGGATTGCCGTTGACGGTTGTGTCGCCGCCATTGTCGAATATCATTACGTATCTGAGGTTTAGTGCGCCAAACCAGTTGTTTGATACGTGCTTTATCATGCGCAGAGCAGGGGTGACTTCGAACATGCCAAATGTGTCATTCTTTAAAATGTCGCCAGATGCAGATGTGTAGTCTTCGCCGTGTATCCATGTGTAACCCATGGTCAGGCTGGGTTGCAATGTAAGTGTGCGATCTAGCGCGATGTCGTATTTTGCGTGAATTGCGCCGCCGGCCCAGAAACTGGAATGTTCGTCTGTGCCATGTATTGTGTCGGTTGAATTGTTAAGTACGCCGCCGTTTAATGTTGCGTATAGACCAAAGTTTCCGAATGTGTTGCCGTTGTATATTCCAAGATAGCCGCCCTGGGAATCTATTGCGATTTCTGGGTTGTGTTGTTCGCTGTCGATAAAGCCTGTGTATATGCCCCACTTAGATAGGGTGTCTGCGATTTTAGATTGGCCGCCGGCCAGCCCCAGTGTGTATATGTTAATGTTGGAATCCAGGTGTGCAAAATTGTCAAATGTAATGCTGTCACCCAGGTGTTGCCAGTTTATCCATATGTTACTGAGGGCGGCGTTCGCATTGAATGTGTCGCCACCGCTGCGCCCTGCGCGGCCGTCGTCATTAAATTCGCCATACATCGGGGCAGAGCCGTACATTGGGGGGCGTCCGTATGTTGCTGTGGGATGGGTGGGGGACTGATCTGTGTGTTGCATGGAGGAGAATGTCGTGCTGCGCGTGGATCCAGAAAATAAATCGAATGCGTTTTGAGTTATTGTGTGCTGGGTCGATGCAATGCTGTGTGCTATGATAGAGTTTGAGAAAATGTGGGCGTTTGTCGCGGCGTTTGCGCCAGACATTCCAATCAATGTAAATAAAGAAATGTTTAAAATTGTAGAATATTTCATGTTTGTTCTCTCTTGTTAAGTCCCTGGGGCTGATGCTGTTATTATAGCATAAAAATCCTAGTGATAAAATCGTAATGTGGTTTTTTATTGAGACTTTTATGATTTTTGATATGATATATGTCATGAAACGTAATGCGAAAGATGAGTTTATAGATCGGCCAGTTGTTATGGTTGGCTTGATGGGGGCGGGTAAGACCAGTGTTGGGCGCGCCTTGGCGCGGCGCCTGGGCATACCGTTTGTTGATTCTGATAAAGAGATTGAGGCGGCGGCAGGTTGCAGCGTGGTTGATATTTTTTCTTTGTATGGAGAAGAGGAGTTTCGACGTGTAGAGCAGCGGGTGATACAGCGTTTGTTGGACACGCCGCCTGCGTTGAAAGTTATTTCTACGGGCGAGGGGGCTTTTATAACTCCTGCTGTGCGCGAAATGGTTCTGGAGCGTGCTTTGTCGGTCTGGTTGCGGGCGGATTTGGATTTGTTGGTAAAGCGTACGGGGGTGCGTGATACACGACCTCAATTATTGAATACAGACAGTCGTAAAATTTTGCAGCAGTTGATTGATGAGCGGTATGCGACATATGCATTGGCGGATATAACGGTTCAGACGCATGATGAAAATTTGCGCAAGACGCTGGGGGCGGTGTTGCGCGGAATCGAGGAATATTCTAACAAACAATAATAAGGAGTGAATTATGGCTAAAAAGAATGGATTGATAAAAGAATTTAGTACTTTTGTTCAACGTGGAAATGCGATCGATATGGCGGTTGGTATAATTGTGGGTAGTGTTATGACCAGTGTTGTTAATTCGTTGGTCAAAGATGTTTTAATGCCGCCAATTGGGTTGTTGATAGGTGGGGTTGATTTTTCGCAGTGGTTCTTTGTGCTGGGCGGTGGCGAAGAGGGCGCTGTTTACGAAACTATTGCCCAGGCGCAGGCTGCTGGTGCGACAACATTGAATTTGGGGCTGTTCTGTAATTCGGTGGTTAGTTTCTTTATAACGATGTTTGCAATATTCTTGTTTGTTCGTACTATGAATAAGATGCGTGACAAAAGGCCAGCAAATACGCATGCGTGTCCGTACTGTAAATCGACCATTAATAATGCGGCAACCAAATGTCCGTTTTGTTGTTCGGATGTTGAGGTGGTTGAGTCGGGTGCAGTCGTTGAAAGTGATTTGAAGAAAGGGATAAAAGGGGTTACAAAGTTTGCGACCGGTGTTGCGACGGATTCTGTTAAGAAAATCAAAAAAATTACAAAGCGTTAATTGTGGTTTGTTTGTAACAGCTTTAACTTTGGGGCAGGCGCATCGCGCCTGTCTTTTTTTGTTTGGTTTTGTGTGCTATTGTGATGGCGCATAATGTATATTATGTATAGTTTGATATGCTGGCGCATATGCAAACGATACATAATATCTGTGTATTTTGTTTCGGGTTTGTGCGTTTGATATGCTGGTGCATATGTAAACGATACATAATATCTGTGTATTTTGTTTGGGGTTTGTGTGTTTGATATGCTGACGCGTATGCAAACGATACATAATATCTGTGTGTTTTGTTTGGGGTTTGTGTGTTTGATGTGCTGGCGCATGTGAAAAAATAATGTTGTTTGTGTGGATGGTGTGTTATTTTAGGCTGTTGGTGGATTTGTTTCTTGTGCTGTTTTGTGATATAATGCTGTGCGAATTAACGCTTCTTAATTTCTTGGTTTTGTGTGCGGCGTTAGGTTAATGTTTTGTGTTAAAATTCTTGTCTATCTGATTGTTTATTGTGTTATAAAGCAGTTTTTGTTTTGTGTGTTAGTTGCGAGCGTTTTAATGGTCTTGGGGTGGAAAATACGGATGGTGGGTATAAAAATGCGTAAAATGTAAAATATGCCCTGCTCTGGTAATAAAAATGAAAAAAATGGCGGATTTCTGCGGGTTTTGAGTGTTTTTGGTGTGGTTTGGGGTAATTAATGTGTGTTTTTTTGTATCGGGGCGGGTGTTGCTGATGCGTCGTCCCGGTACAAGTGGCTCGATTTTTTTTGTTTTTATTTTTGTTTTGCGTATTTTTCTGGAAAGAATGTGGCGCCAAGTGTGCGGCGCATAAACTCGTCTGTGCATTTGCCGGATGCCAGCTGCTTGAAGCATTGCATTTTGCGTTCGGGTTTGGTGGTGTTTGCTGTTGTATAGTTAGAATCGCATCTGCATTTGTTTATGTCACAAACGTTACTGAGGTACAGGCCGTTGCTTGGGCAATCATTTCCGGTTTGTGGCCCAATGTGATATACCAATGACGCGAATATGCCGTTGTGCTTTGTACATTCGGGGCGCGTCCTGTCATCGCGACAGTCAAGCATTGATTGAAGCAGTTTTTGTGCGTGGAATAATGTAATTTTGTCCAGATTGTATAGCTTTAACAGGCGTGTCAGATTTTTATCGTCCAGGACGATGCGTAATTGAGTTTGGGTTATTTTACTTTTCATATGAGTGTCCTTTTGGAAATTGTTGGACAAAAAGTTGTTAAAGTCAAGTTGATTTTGTGTGGTTTTTGTTTTATTATAATTATGTTATGAGACTTGATCAGGCATTGGTTTTGCGGAATTTTTATTCGACGCGTGCGCGCGCCGTGGCGGCTATTAAAGGCGGATTGGTTATGGTGAACGGTGTGCCGGCAAAAAAGCCCAGCCAGGATGTTGCAGAATCTGATGTGATTGTTGGTGGTGCGTTGCCCTATTCTAGTGGTCGTGGCAGTTTGAAGTTAGAACGCGCGTTGGAGTGTTTTAAAATCAATCCGATGGGAATGCTTTGCTTGGATGTTGGTGCCAGTACAGGTGGATTTACCGAGGTTTTGTTAAATCATGGCGCGTCGCGTGTTTATGCGGTGGATGTTGGGACAAATCAATTAATTCCAGAACTGCGCGAAAATCCGCGTGTTGTATCATTAGAGAAAACGGATATTCGTGCCCTGCCCGTGCAATCGGTGGTGGATTTGATTGTGATTGATGTGTCGTTTGTGTCGTTGGTGAATATTGTTGAATGTTTGCGGCCGTGGGGTGCAAAAAATATAATCGCGTTGATAAAACCGCAGTTTGAGGTTCCGCGCGAAGTTGCGGCAAAATGCAACGGGGTGATTAAATCGCCTGAATTGCATAAAGAGTCAATTGCGCGTGTGGTCGCAGCGTTTGAAAAATGTGGTTTTAGGTCTGTTGGGGTGACAGAATCGCCGGTCAAGGGCGGCAGTGGTAATACTGAGTTTTTGGCCTGTTTTGAAGTTGAAAAATAAGTTTGTTTAATAAAAACATCCGCTTGAATATTGCGGATATTTTTTAATTATCGTGTTTTGTTGAGCGTTTTTAATTTTTGTTGCGCCTTCAATAATTTTTTATGGTATCTTTTTGCGTTTTTTGTTTGGTCTTTATGTAGGTCGTGTGTGTTGTTGGCAAGTATACCGAACATTATTGTGCAAAGTGTATAAATATAAAATTCTGATAGTTCTTGGTTGTCTTTAAGTAGACTAAACAGTGCGGCAATTGATGCGACACTGGCTGATGCGCCTGTGAATATTGACATATATTTGTATCGTTTGGCCGATTTTAACTCGATTGTCTTTAGCTGTTCATAGTGTTTTATATCTTGATGCAACAGGTGTTCTTTGAGTCTCATATTTTTCCTTTTGTTTGTGTGCGCAGTTTATGTTTTTTTGGGGTGGTTTGCAATGATTTTTTCTTGAATTTATATGTGGGTGGCGCTAAAATCAGGCCTGATACAATGAAGAAACAATAGGATTGACCCAATGGCAGACGATGTTAGAAAAATTCATGAACGCGAGGCAAAGTGGCAGAAAAAATGGCGTGAAGCACGCGCATTTGTGCCAAAAAACGATGGGGAAAAACCACGTTTTTATACATTGGTAGAATTTCCGTTCTTGTCTGGTGCGGGAATGCATGCGGGGCATATGATGAACTATTCTGGGATTGATGTGTTGGCGCGTTTTCGTCGTGCGCGTGGATATGATGTTCTGTTCCCTATGGGATTTGACGCGATGGGAATTGCAGGTGAACATTATGCGACTAAGATTGGCAAGCATCCAGGTGATGTGGCGCGTGAATTAATTGTCGCATATTCTGATATGATTGATCGTGTTGGTTGGTCGGTCAGTCCCGATACGCGCATTTCAACGTCTGATCCAGAATATATCAAGTGGACACAATGGATGTTTATTCAATTCTGGAAGGCGGGTTTGGCGTATAAGTCTGCCCTGCCGATGAATTGGTGTCCAAGTTGTCGAACAACATTTACAAATGAAGAATTAGAAGATAATAAGTGTCCGCGCTGTCATGGGACAATTGAAAAAAAAGAAAAGTTGCAGTGGAATTTGGCGTTGTCTAAATATGCGGATAAGTTGTTAGATGGATTGGATAGTGTCGATTTTGAAGAACGTATTAAAAAAGATGAGATTAACCTGATTGGTAAATCGCACGGCGCGGATGTTGAATTTCGTGTTGGTGACGATATTATGACGGTTTATACAACGCGTGTTGATACAATCTTTGGGGTGACATTCTGTGTAATTGCACCAGAACATAAATTGTTGGCCAAATGGCTGGACCAAGGAAAGATAACAAACGCAGACGAAGTGCGCGCGTACATAAAGCAGTCGGCCGCAAAATCTGAAATAGAAAGAACGGATGCGACCAAGGATAAAACAGGGGTGCGTTTGCAGGGTATCATGGCGAAAAATCCATTTAATGGACGTGAAATACCGGTATTTACATCGGATTATGTGTTGGTGGATTATGCATATGGTACGATTATGGCGGTGCCGGCGCATGATGGGCGCGATTGGGATTTTGCCAAGAAGTTTGGTCTGGATATTATCCCGGTTTTGTCGGGGGGTGAACCTGATAAAGTATGGGAAGGCGATGGCGCACATATTAATTCTGATTTTCTGGATGGTATGGGCAAAGAAGATGCAATTGCCGCCGCGATTAAATATGGAACGGAACATGGTTTCGCACGTGGTACAACCAAATATAAGTTAAAAGACTGGGGATTTTCGCGTCAGATGTATTGGGGCGAACCGATTCCAATGGTGTATTGTGAAAAATGTGGATGGCAGCCGGTTGATGAATCTGAATTGCCAATAATGCAGCCGTATATGTCTGATTATCGTCCGACCGATGATGGCGAAGGGCCATTGGCGCGCGCAACGGATTGGGTTAAAACAACATGTCCAAAGTGTGGCGCGGTGGCAAGGCGTGAAACAGATACTATGCCGGGATGGGCGGGGTCTTCGTGGTATTTCTTGCGATATTTAGATCCAAAGAATGACAAAGAATTTTGTTCGCGCCAGCAGATGGAAAACTGGATGCCGGTTACGCATTACAATGGTGGGCACGAACATAATACACGGCATTTGATTTATTCGCGTTTTTGGCATCGTGCGTTGTATGACCTGGGGTTGGTAAATACACCAGAACCATATGCAAAACGCACAGCCCAAGGTTTGTTGATGGGCAATGATGGGTATAAAATGTCAAAGTCGCGTGGAAACGGATTTATGGTGGCCGACCTGGTGGATGGCGTTGGTGCAGACGCAGGACGTGTTGCGGTTCTGTCGTTGGGGCCATGGGAAAATAATGCGGTGTGGACCGATGGGGCGTTGGCGGGTGTTCAGCGTTTCTTGAAGCGTGTTGAAGGCCTGTCAGATAATTTGACCGATGATGCGATGACGGCGGATCAGGAAAGATTGGTACATAAACTGATTGCAGATGCGACAGAGCGTCTGGAAAATATGAAGTTTAATACGACGATTTCTGCGATGATGGAATACATCAATGCGTTCCCAGGCGGTAAAATGCCCCGCCCCGCGTATGAGGCGTTGTTGCAGGTGTTAAATCCATTTGCGCCACATTTGACCGAAGAAATGTGGGAAAAAATTGGGCATAATGAAATGTTGGCATTTACACCGTGGCCGACATTTGACCCGGCAAAATTGGTTGAAACGTCAATGACAATTGTGGTTTCGATTAATGGCAAGCGTGCGGCAGACTTTGTTGTTCCTGCGGACGCTGATGAAGATGCAATCGTTGCCACGGCAAAGACCGCCGCCGGTACAAAGTTAGATGGTGCAACGATTGTAAAAACAATTGTGGTGCCCAAGAAGTTAGTAAACTTTGTTGTGAAAAAATAAACAAAACCGCCGTTTGGCGGTTTTTTATTTGTTGGGGTTCTATCTTATATTGAATTATAATTTCAATATGATTGCTATAAAATATTTATGTGTGTGTGATAAATAGCTAGCGGGTTATTGGGTCTGTGGTGGGATAATGACAGCTGTTTTCACGGGTTAGTTTTACACGATTCATCCAACCTTTTAGAAAAACATGATTCTCGCCGCGCTTTGAAACATTGATAAGGTGTTGTTGCATTGCGTCAACAAAATCATTGTGTAAATCGCCATTATAATTTTCAACAGCCGCCACGATTTCTGCGTCTATTTTATTGCGCTTTGGTAATTTTAGTACGCGACATAACTGATGAATGCCGGTTATCGGACCTGAGCCCCAACCAAATGTAAATACGTCGCCGCGAATGTAATCAGGCAGTTTGTCCATCCCGTATTTTGCGTAATATTTTCTGTGTGCAATATTTTCTGCGTCTGCGCGTGTTATGTTGCGGACATCAATTTCGGGATTGTTGTTTTGTGATATACCATAGCATGTATAGCCCCCAGAATCGTTTGGGTGATTGCCACAACCACCTTCGCCACGAAATGTGGTAATCATTATTTTTTCAAATGCGGGGTCTGATTTCGCGTATTGACCCGAGGTTAATATTTTGTTTGAAAATGTTTTGCTGCGTTGTGGTAACGTGCAAGGCCCATTGTGGGTGCGTGGGTTGGCAATAACGGTGCGCCCATCGGCGCTGGTGCCTACGACTTTGCCGATTTGGGAACCAGGGGTGGTGATAGTAGGTTTGGTCGGTGTTGGTGCGGGTTGAATTGTCACAAGTGTTGTAGCTTCCTGTGCGATTGTTGGTGTCGCTGGGGGGGGGAGTGTAGATGTTGGTGTGTGCGGTTGTTCTTGGCCAGCTGTTGTTGCGGGGCGATTCCCAATGGCAACAACAGATTCGTATAGGCCTGGGCTTTGGGGACAACGTTCTGCGTCCAATGGATATGCGTCACAATATTGCGCAGGTGTCATAGTTGTCAGGTTTGATTGGCGTTCGTATTCGGCACGGCGAATCATGTATTGTTCTTCGGTTTCTATGGAAATTGTTTGATATGCGCTGCGGTTGGCGTATGGAAGATAACCGATTGCAGCGTTGTCGCGACGTTCTGTGAACGTTGTGTCGTTGGATGTGTTTGGAAATCCTGTTTGGAACAAGAATGAAGCTGTCGCATGACTGACGCATGTGCAAAGGAATGTTATTAAGATAAGCCGTGCGTTATTCATTTGTTGTCCATGGACTGTCCGTCATTATTAAATAATACATTTCTGGATTTGTGGTGCCCGGATTTCGCAATATGGGGCGAACAACAAATATGTCTATGTTGCATGGTGATGCAGAATTATTTTGGTATTCGGTTAAATCTTCGTGAAATTTTGAGGCAAAATCCATTGCCTGCAGGTATGCGGCATCGTCGTCGGCGGCGCTGATTGCGTCGCCCGCCCACATCAGCCACATTCCGTGATTGACGACGTTTTCTTGACCCTGTAAATCGTCGGCAGATAATAACAGCAGTGGCGAAAATTCAACCCCGTTGGTGAATTCGCCGGTGCTGGTTTCGGTCCAGTCGTACATGTCGCCAGCAAATTTTATTGCGGTGTAAAGTGCGCCACTGGCGGCCCCTATCTTTGCCAGCGCGCCAGCGTTTTTCATTGTTGAATAGTACAGCCAGTCGCGGGCACGTTGTGAAATTTTGCTGCTGCGGCCCAGTCTGGCGGCTTTGCTGATTTGGGCGCCACCTGTCCAGGCGGATTTGGTTGCGCGGGCGATGCGTGCGGCAACATTGCCACGCTGGGCGTTACGCAAGGCGCGCATTCCACGCAGTGTGTCGGCATATTTGTTCAGTTTATGATATGATTCAAGTGATTCGCGATATTTTTTTACATCGTTGGTGTTTTCCAGTGTTTTAATTGAATCTTTCAGTTTGTCTAGCTCGGCAGTTTTATCGGCTATTT
>JAZROU010000007.1:0-20402 GCA_045648865.1 Candidatus Enterousia sp. | reverse complement strand
GACAACTTCATTGAAAATAAAATGCACAATTGGTTTCATACCGACGAAATAAAATACATGGCATCAATTCGTGATAACATCGGCGCATTTGAATACGACACACGTGCGGCCTGGTCACACTGTGATTTAAACCCAGGCAATGTTTTATACGATCCCGAAACCAGCACACTGTCATTCATCGACTTTGCCGAAGCAAAATATCGCTTTATCTATCGCGACATATTTGCCCCCCTACAAATTGAACTGGGGATATGTCGTCGTGTTTATGAAACGTATTGCAAACTGCACAACAACAGTGAATACACAATGCCCAGTGTTAACAATGAAAACCTGCGCCAAATTATGAAAAACCGCGTTGTTTGTGCACTATTAAAACGTTTTATCAAGGCATCCGATGATCTGCGCATGAACCCGCACAGCGAAAAAAGCACCATAAACAACACAAACAAGGTCCAATTTATGCGCGAACAAATGCAACGCATCATGGATATTGAACGCCAATTTTCAAAATAAAAAATGCGCACAATGCGCATTTTTTATTACACTTTTTCCACAACCACCATTGCGGCACAATAATCATCCTGGTCTGTGATGGACAAATGCACATGCACTTCCCCGTCAACCAACTCTTTCAATGCGGCCTTTGCGCCACCTGTAATTAACAATTCTGGACGTCCTGCATCATTATGCATAACCGACACATCGGAAAAAGCAATATCATCACCAAACCCAGTCCCAATCGCCTTTAAAAAAGCCTCACGGGCGGCCCAAAAATTTGCCAAATGCTTTTCAGAATTTGCGTTATCATTATCGGCATATTCCAATTCTTTTTTTGTAAATATACGCGATTTTTTAAATGACGACCAATCCAAGAAACGACCGCATTCGACCAAATCAATTCCAATACCTACTATCACGGACACACCCCCTATTTAGTATTCACCGATACGGGCATACTAATAATAAATATCCGATTCGTGCAAGCATAAAATTTCATACACAAAAAAACCCACCATTGGCGGGTTTTTTTCACAGAATCAAATTATTTGATTATTTTCTTGCAGCTGCCGCAGCCATTGCTGCTGCTTTGGCTTTTTCATCTTCTTCCATTGGCATCTTACCACCAATAATCGCAAATGCCAATTCTGCCTGATGCAATCCTAATTCAACTCCATTTGGTAATACCAGATCAGTACCATGAACCACATCACCAATTGTCAAATTCGCCAAATCAATAACGATTTTTTCTGGGATGACATCAACCAAGCCACGCAATGCAACCTTACGCACAGCAAAATTCAATGTACCACCCAATTTCAAACCCTTGGATGTTTCTGCATTGATAACTTCAACCGGAACAACCACATTAACTGGGCTTTTCACATCAATACGTTTAAAATCCGCATGAATTGCCGCATCACTTACTGGATGATATTGCACATCCATCAGCATTGCATCTTCTGTGCCTGCGTTTGTTTTAATTTGGAACAATTTTGTCCGCAAACCTGGTGTTTTCAGCAACATTTCGAATTCACGACCGTTCAATTCAATTGCAACAGGGGCTTTCTTTTCCCCGTAAATAACAGCAGGGATATTTTTGTTATTGCGGATGCTACGTGCGGCCCCCTTGCCTGCTACGTTGCGAATTTCTGCATTTAATTCAATTGCCATTTTTTATCCTTTTATACAGCATTATGTTATTATTTGCCCAGCCTCCAAGGGTGCTGTGCGGGGCGTATTATTACTTAAAAAACACGAAAAATCAAGAAAAAAATCAATTATTTCCATACTGTTGGAATGTCAGCATAGTCTGACAACCCATTTGCCCGATAGTACATATTATCGACCTGGGCTTTAGTTGCATCTGGCCATATTTCATACAGATAACGACCATATAAACGTGTAGAAGAACCAGTTAAATTTGAACAACCTGCAAATGTGTTCAAAAATGTTCTGTCTGCAAGGGGGGCATCTGTATCAAGTCCAGAAAACAGATTGTCGGGAACCGTTTTTATGTTGGAATAATAGAATGTCCCCTTAAACATCTGAGGGCCCGCAACGCCATATACATTATTGAATAATTCTAACGGCACGGTTTCAATATCTGCATCTTCAAATGTATATCCAAAATGCGGCTGCGAACCATCATCTAATGTCGGGAAAATACAACCTAAACACCCTTCCACTTTTTTTAGATTTAATAAACAATATTCGTCATACATAATATCGTATTCCATACAACCATCACTACCACTTAAATAGACGGTGCTGGTTGTTGAGTTGTTGTACTCTGTTGCACGTCCCCCAATTCTAATTGTGTACGTACCATTTGAAGCATAGGTATGACCAATAAATTCTTCGTTGGTCGTTGTTTTTTTTATTGTTTCTGTTTTTCCATCCCCCCAGTCAATATAATAAGTTCCAGCAGCGGATATCATAAGTAAATAATCTTTTGGACGAGAATAGCCACCAGCCGACCCATATCCATATTTTTGATACCAATGGGTCAGTGTCAAAGAATATTCTGCCTCTGGCTTTTCTATCTTCTTAATCAGGGTGTCTATGGCCTGGTCTGCTGCAATAGTGTCCGCTGCTACCAAGGTTGCAAATTCTCCGTCACCATAGCTAGATGTTTTTTCCCCGTTTAAAATTTGATTCGCAACATCAATCGTTGTTAATAAATATTTCATATTTGCAATAACTTTCGGATTAGTCAGCGCAATATTTTTTGGGACGGTAATTTGCCATTTTTGTCTGATACGATTGTGAATGTATTCAACATTTACAACCTGGGCAGATTGCACTGGGGCGATTATCAGCATAGACAAAAGTAATATTAATTTTTTCATAATAACAAGCATCACCCTCCCTGGCAGCTATTCTGCAGATGGCAACGCTGGGGTGGGAACAATCAATGTACCCGACACAGTATAAGTACCCGCCATAGTCTGATTCGCAGACGCAGAAACATCAACCTTGGTTTCAACCTTTGCCTCGACATGTTCAGCGGTCGCAACCGTCACAGCAAACACTGTAAACGGCAACCACCAAATCAAAAGTGCAAATACCAATAATCTCAAACTAAAATACCTCCCGGCATGTGGCCGCATTACACCCCATCAACACCAAATACTCCTCTACATCGAATACATTATATATAAAACCATACAACCAAGACAAGCATTTTTCGGCAAAATAAAAAACAAAAAAAATAAAATAAAAACAACAAATTACAATCACACCCCATAAAACACCACTAAACAACCTCTGACACCCAAACACCTATTTCCCATAATACAAAAAAAAACATATAAAAAACTATTTTTTCTGCAAAACCAAGAATCGGGCGCGCCCATACGTTTTATCACGTAAAATTTGCCATTTGGATTCATCCGGCTGATACAAGTTTATTGATTCTTGTTCCCACACCACAATCGCACCGCTTTTTGCCAGCGCGCCTATTTTTTTCACCAACGACGCCCCCAATTCATGCACATCATACGGCGCATCAACAAATATTAAATCTGCCACCGGCGCGTATTTCTGTGCACACGCAATCGCATCGCCCTGCACAACAGCCGCACGCCCCCTATCCCCCAGCGCACTTAAATTATCCCGCACAGTTTTTATCGACGTCGGCGACGTATCTGTAAACACAACATCTGCGCCTGCATATCGCGACACACATTCAATTCCAAACGCCCCAGACCCCGCAAACGCATCCCAGACACAAAATTTCACCCCAGCATTTATAATTCCGGATTCCAGCATATTAAACAACGCAATCCGCGCCCGATTTTGTGTTGGACGTGCATTTGGCGGCAACCGCAACTTGCGCCCCCGATATGCACCTGAAATAATTTGCAATTTTGAATCCATACGATAAAGTATAAATCATGAAATTTATGAATCAAGCCATTCTTTGCGCACAGCGCGCATTAAATCACGACGACGTGCCAATCGGCGCCGTAATTGTTCGTGACGGCAAAATCATTGCCCGTGGCGAAAACCAGGTACAACTGCACAGGAATCCGACCCTGCATGCTGAAATTGTTGCGATAAATCGGGCATGTAAAAAACTGGGGCAAAAATTTCTGGACGATTGCGACATATATGTATCACTGGAACCATGCGCGATGTGCGCCACTGCGATATCACTGGCCCGAATCCGTAACATATACTTTGCTGCATCTGACCCCAAAGGCGGTGGCATTACATCCAACGCACGCATTTACGAAACAGATCGTCATCTATGGAAACCCAACGTATATCAAATTCACGAATATTCAGAAACATCTGCTGAAATGTTGCGCAATTTTTTTCGCAACCGTCGTAGCACGCCCAAACAGTAATCACAATATTTATTATATCATCATACGTTCTGCGATTTGTTGCTGAACATATTCATCTTCGCTGTTATACAATGGCCAATTACCATTCGCCAATTCTTCCATTGATGTCAACGGTTGCCCTAATCGCGCACGATATAACCACAAATTAGACATTACACGCTTTATATAACTGCGCGTTTCATATGCGGGAAAACTTTCAATATACAACAATGGATCATATGTATAGAAGGCCTTTTCAAACTTTACCATTGTCCCCATTCCTGCATTATATGCGGCCAGCATCTTAATAATACTATTTTCCACACTGGGGTGTGCTAACAAATCGACAATATATTGTTGCCCCAAGAACATATTATGTTCTGGATTTGACATATCCATCTGCGTTATATCCAGCTTATTCGCACGTGCCACACGTTTTGCTGTACTTGGCATCAGCTGCATAACCCCATTTGCCCCCGCCCCAGATTTTGCAGAAACCCGAAAATTACTTTCCTGTTTGGTAATCGCCAACAACAACGCCCTGTCAATTGACCAACCGCCCATCGGTTCCCAATCTGGCAATGGATATTGTGCGGAATAAATAATATCGTCATCAATTTCCAATATTCCACGATCCTTGATAACAGATGCCGATTGTATAGAAACACGCGGCAACCCGTACGCTGTCGCAACCGCATTTACTGCATGCAGCGTCCGATCCGAAGATTTTGATGTAATCAAATATTTTAAATACTCTTCTGCCCTATCCTTGCGTCCAACCTGCAACAAAGCCAGTGCTATTTTTCCATATTCAGATTGACTCAGTTCTTGGAAATCATCATCTGTTGCATCTTGTTCGAAAAATTCATATTCTGGAATTTGCCCCAACATTGTCGCGGACAAAGCCCCATAAAACGCCATTGGATGCGTTGCTGCAATACGCCAATATTGTTTTGCAACTTCTATATCCCCCTTAAAGTCTGCAGCACGACCTGCCCAGAATGCCGCCTCGGTTTTTCTTGCATTATTAATCTGTGGCAAATCCAATATACGACTAAAATACTTTTGTGCTTCGGCATAATTTTCTTCTTTGAAATACAGCAATCCCATTGCCCATAGTCCATATTCAGAATTTGCATCCGATGCAACAAACCCCCATTTTTTTGCCAATTCCATTTCACCATTTGTATAATATATAAAAGACAATCGCCCAGCTAAACGACCATAATCAGATTCGTTCAATTTTTTCTTTAACGCACGACTTTCCAGCAATTCACGTGCGACCTTAGTCGAACCTGTTCGTATTGCACGCTTGAATTCGTTTACTTTCTTATCTGTTGTGCCAGAATATTTCTTAGCGGTCCATGTTTCAGATTGCGCTGTTTCTATTGATTCAGACCCTGTCATAATACTTGGCACACGTGCCTTGCGCACAGTTGTCTGTTTTATCTTAGCCAACTTTTCCATACGCGCAGCCCCAGGCATATCATAGTACTGATCCATCCACGCCTTAATTTCTTTGCCACGTGTACGATACGTATCAGAAAAATATCGCTGATATAAAACCTCGCCCATCAATAATTTATCTGCAATTTGACTTTCTACATTTATTGCGGTGCTAAACTTTTCTTTGTCCTGCAACACAAAAACCTGTTCATATAAACTGGCATCCACATCTGTTAATATTTGTGGCAAATCAACCGCCCACACCCGGAACGGCCATATCACTAACATTAAAAATAAGAAAAACTTCTTCATTTTATATCAGAACAATGATGTCTTTGGCAATCTACAAACGACGGCATCATCTTTATCCTCTGGTATTTTATCTATAATTTTTTTAAAATCCGAAACACGCGAAAACTTACGATAAACAGACACAAATCGCACAAACGCGATTGGATCCAAATTTAACAACGAATCCGACACCATCTGTCCAACCTGAATACTAGTAACTGTATCATCAGGCGTTTCAGTTTCCAAACGTCGCTGAATAGATGCGACTAATTTTTCAATTTGCTCGTCACCTACTTCACGATTACGACACGCCAACTTAATACTGCGTCGCAACTTTTCACGATCGAATGGTTCCAGTTTACCACTGTTTTTACGTACAATCAGATCACGCATTTGTACACGTTCAACCGTTGTGAACTTTGCGCCACACTGTTCGCAAACACGTCTGCGACGAATAATCGCGTCTTCGGTATCTGGGCGCGAATCTGTCACACGACTATCTGTTGAATTACAATACGGGCATCTCATAACACATATACGGTAGCAATCAAATCCCCCATTGGCAAGCTTTTTATTTTTTTCAAAAAAAAATGCATTTTCATAAAAATCAAGCGCTTTATTTCTTAATTTATCATCTGCCCACAAAAAAAAGCATCAAAAATATGATAAAATGTATCTCGAGATATTACGAGAGAGATGAACAACTATCTAAATAAAATTTTACTGGGTGACTGCATTGAATTAATGCGCGGTATTCCGGACGCATCCGTTGATGCTGTATTCGCAGACCCACCATACAATTTGCAATTGGGTGCAAAGACGCTGTATCGTCCCGAAGATCAAACAGCCGCCCGCGCCGTACGCGACGAATGGGATTCTTTTGCATCTGCTGCGGAATACGACGAATTTACACGCGCCTGGTTATCTGAATGCAAACGCGTATTAAAGCCCAATGGCGCCCTGTGGACAATCGGCAGTTATCACAACATATTCCGCGTTGGCAGCGCTCTGCAAGATATGGGATTCTGGATTTTAAATGATATTGTCTGGGTAAAAACAAATCCAATGCCCAATTTTCGTGGCACACGCTTTACAAATGCGCACGAAACACTGATATGGGCGACCCCCACAAAAACTGGGAAATACACATTCAATTACGAAACCATGAAAAAATTAAACGGTGGCAAGCAAATGCGTTCCGACTGGGATTTAAACATCTGCCTGGGCGAAGAACGCGTCAAAGGTGCCGACGGCAAAAGTCTGCACAACACGCAAAAGCCACTTGATTTATTACACCGGGTAATTCTTGCATCGACAAAACCAGGCGATATTATCCTGGATCCGTTCATGGGGTCTGGCACAACCGCGGTCGCCGCACGCGAATTAAACCGCCAATTCATCGGTATTGAACGTGACGTCACCTATGTTTCTGCGGCACGTGAACGCGTTGCACACACAACCCCGATTGATCTGTCAGATATCGAAGTATCAAAACCCAAACGTGACGAAATTCGTATTGCATTCAAAGAATTAATCCAGGCGGGTTTATTATACGTCGGACAAACCTTGGTCAGTCCACGTGGCGAACGTGTCATGATTACACACGACGGCCAATTAACGCACCAATTACACGGCAAGGCATCCATTCACGTTATGGCGGCAAAACTGCAACGCAGCGTCAGCTTTAACGGCTGGGATTACTGGTCTGCCGAACGTCGTGACGGCACATTGATCGCAATTGATGAATTGCGCAAATACATACGCGAAATAAAATCCGGCATACGACAGGCCGCATAAATATCCCATTACATACATCCACAAATCCGAACGTAAGTATCGGATTTTTTAGTGCACAAAAAAACATCCGCTCCAATTGGTGCGGATGTTTTGTTTACATTGGCACATCCTCGCAAACAGGATCCTTGGTCGTCGTGGTACAACTTGTATTCTTTTTACGGAACCAGTTTCCACCCTTAACCTCGCAACTTTGTGTTGTAATCGTTGTGCACACATGACAATTTCTGGTTTCGCGATTAAATATCGCGCTGGTTTCCTTCATCATACCACTGCCATTGCTGCTGGTAAACGAAGCCTGCCCATATCCACCCTTTGTTAAATCATCGGTTTTCACACCTGCGCCAACTTCATAGGATATCGCATATGGTGGTGTCAACGCAGTGTCAACCTGGGCACTGCCAAGCTGTTCGCCACTATTTTGTGCAATTTTCTGACACATGTATTGCGCCAAATCAGCCGATGCCCCCTGGGTTGCAGCTGCAATTTCCTTATTTAACTTTGCGTTATAGTTATCCTGGGCCTGACGCAATGCTGCAACTGCCACCTGCATCTTCACCTGATTCAGCAGATTTGGATAACGCGCCGCTGTTTTATCCCTTGCATCACCAGTAATCTGGGACAAATCACGCCCATTTACACAAAACTGAATTTCTGGATCCTGTTCAATCATTTCAACTGTGCGATTGATTGTACCCGCGATATTATTCAATTCTTCTTCAATTGCAGAAATAATACCATCCGCATCCTGTACCCCTGCATTACGTTCACGCACACGCGCCAAATATTCTGCAACGCCGATTTCACCAGCCCCCAGGCGCACTTCGCCACCTTCGCCGTCATCAATGGTACGCCCTGTGGCATCACCCATTTTAATTGAACCGAACGAAATCATACCTGTCACACGATACGTTGTTCCATCTTTCTGTGAACGCAAACTGCCAGTTCCGATTGTATCATCTGCGGCAAACTTGTTACAATCTGTTGTGCTGCCACAAATCTCGGCCATTTTACGATCGACCAATTCCTGACAACGATCCAACAGTGCATTATCAATATTCAAATACAATCCCATTAACATAGAATCCAAATCATCCATTGAGAATGCGGGATTGTTTGCCTTGCACACAACCAAATTGTCAATTGGGCAAATATCATGGATATAATCATAGTCCATACCAATACAATTCTGGAAATTTTCCCCACAACGTGTATCAGCGGTAAAGCAATCCTTGACTTCCTGGGTACACGCATCAACCCGCATTGCCGCCAATTTATCAACGACATAGCCCCAAATCAGCGGTTCCATTCTTTCACACGGATCAATTTCAACCTTGCAGAAACTGCGCGCCATATCCGGCCGCGACAAACATGCATCCATACTATCTACGCCCTTGCCGGCAATATCATCTTTACAGGCTTTTTGTATACAGCTTGAAATATTGGTCAAGCACGATTGACGGAATTTCGATTCTGCCGCACTTTCCGCCACCTTGATTGTTGGCGCTGCCTCGCGCAGGAATGTTGGCCAAACCATATCACGCACTGCGACACACTGCCCCAACACATTTTCACATATTGGCCGCTTTGTATTTAAAACATCCATAGTCGACGCAGTTATATCATATACGTTAGCCTTGGCAACTGTTGTACCCGCCGTACTAACAGCCTGATTGTTCTGCATATTTTCAGATGCAATTGCTGCAACACAGTTTTCCCAATTATCACCACATGCATCTTCGGTCTGCATACACTTTTTAAACTGTACAACACACTGCCCCAAATCATATTTATTGGCTTCTTCAAAACTTTCTTTCAGTGCCGTTCGCACATCTGCCTGTGCCTGGGCCAATGCCATATCTGCCTCGGTCTGCTTTTTGGCGATACTGTTTTCATACCCTTTGCAATCAGATGTAATTTGTCGCGAATACATACTGCGCAACAATACCATATCACCATCACAGTCATCTGGCACCTGCTCTAAACAAATCTCTTCGGCGGCTTTATACAGCGACGCCCCCGTCAATTGCGAAATATCGATTCCCGCATCTATATCCTCATCCTCTTCGGGCACCAGATTCCACATTGCCATCAGATCTGCGCGTTTTTTTTCTTTGGAATCCATGCCGATTTCATCAATTTCTTTCAGGTTTCCATCTGCATCATATTCGCGTGTACCCGTAAAGACGATATCCGCCTGTGCCCCCAACTTTACTTTTTCAACTTCTTCGGTTGCGATACGTTCTGCCTCGGCCAAAGTTTCTTGAATTTTTGCATATTGTTCATCATATTTCAGACTTAAATCACTGCATGCGCAACTGCCCCCTGATTCATTTTCAGAAATACAAAACTGGTCCATACAACCATAATACGCATCATAACACGCCTGGTCATACAGTCCCAACGCATCCAACTTTGTACGAACACTTGTTCCACTTTGAATTGCAGACTGTTTGCTGGCTTTTTTTGTCACCGCCATTGCAGACTGCCCAGCAAACACCGCCGCCGCCCCCAGCCCCCAGCACATTACAATCCGACATATTTTGAACATAACAATCCCCCTCTCCTATGCGAACTACATATTTATATCTTCGCAAGATTCTATTTCCTGGCAAAATTCCTGTTGACCCGCGCCACTGCGCCCTGCGAACAGGCCACCAATTGCACCAATTGCGCCACCAATTGCCGTTCCCCATCCTGGTGTCACCATCGTACCGGCTGCCGCACCCGCAGACAATCCGCCCGCCAGTCCCTTCAGACCCGCAGCCCCCTTGGTTTCGCCACCTGTTTCGCAAACCTGTTGCATACGACATACATGACAGTTACGCAAACTGGGCTCAAACGACACACTGCGAATATAGCTGTAATTTTTATCAGATTCATCTGGCGTTTCTACTTTATATGTCGCATAACAATTCTTTTCAGCCTCTTCCAAATCCTGCTGACGTGACAATTCTGCAATCTTGGTTTCCAATTCGCGCATCGCACGATTTTCAGCCCCAATTTCCGCAATTAACTTTGCCGTATTAAACACACTGTCCCCCAAACTTCTGCGTCCTGCCGGCTTTTTTGCATCGACACACGCCGCAACTGTAACATCTTTTTCGAATTGCTTAAAGAATTCTTCAACCGCCGCCTTGGAATTATCACGAATCTGGGTGCGCAACGCAACCATTCCTGCTTCGTCTTCTGGCACCTTGGTCAACCCCATAACCACATCATCCGACGACAAACAGGCCATATCTGTCCCGCACACTTTTCCCAGTTGTTCACCAAAGTAATTAATACAACCCTGCATCATTTGATAATCCATCTGCAATACAACCGCGGACACAATTATATCAAACTGGTTTTCATTTTTACATGACGGGAACATATTCTGTGGGCACAGCGCAACAATTTCGGACGTCTTTTTCCCAACGCATTCCGGCGCAGTAAAATTTTCACCACATTTATCACGCAGACACGCGTCCACATCGTTTTGACAGAACTGCGTACGCAAATATCCCAACTTATCGTTAACCACCGCCTTTAATCCCGGAATCATTTCATTACATTCATCAATAATTGGACAAACACCCGCCGCGACATTAACATCTGTCAAACACGCAGAATTAGTCGCCGCCGAACATCCATCTTCCAGACAAACCTGAATCTGGGCCAAACACGTCTGACGACGATATTTATCTGCATATTTCGCCGCATCAACCAGAATAGATTCAGATTCTGCCTCCCAGTCTTGCAAAACATCTTTCTTGACCGCCATACACTGGTCCAAAACATTTTCACACGCATTTGCACGCCGCCCCAACAGGTCTGCATTCAAACAGTTTTCAAAGTTCGCGCCACACCCACCCTTATCTGCGATGCACGAACGATACGCCAACAAACATTCACCACGATTATACTTATTTGTTGTATCCAGCATGGCCAACCGCGCCTGGCGCACAGCAGCCTCAGCTGTACGTTTATTGGCCTGGGCATTCATTTTCTGTTCTGTCAAATAAGAATTAAATGTTTTGCAATCTGCAACAACCTGACGCGAATACAGCATTTCTTCCATTTCCGCCTTGTCACCACAGGCCTCTAATTCCGCCGCACAAAATTCTGCCGCTATACCGTACAACCCGTCGCCAATATCTTCATCTGCGTCCAGACTGGCCTCTTCATCCGAACCGCTGTTCAGCCATTCAGAAAAACTAAGCCCTGACACACGCGAACTTTTTTTGGCGGCTTCGCTTTCACCAAACACCAGGCGCGCCTTGGCCCCCAACTGTTCACGTTCCACACCTTCGGTATATAACTTATCTGCTTCTTCCTGAATTTTCTGAATTTCCTGTATCAGTGATTTTGACTGATTAATATTTGACGAACATGCACAACGATATCCTTCGGATTCATCCAGCAAACAAAACTCGTCCATACAGGCACGATATGCGTCACGACAATTCCCAGAATTCTGACCAACCGTCACCTGGGCATCTGTTATCGTCGTTTCTGTCACATCTTCCTGGGGTGCACCTTCATCTGCGCCACCATGTCCACCCACAACATTTTTATCCCCGGCATTCACATCCGTCACAGTCAGCGTAGGATTTGCGACCGTCTTTGCCCCATTATCCAAATTTGCAGTCATGTTAATGCCACGCGCCCCTGCCATAGAAACACGTTGAACCCCGACGCGCGCACCATCCCCACGCACTGCGGCACACACCGTCCCCGGCACCAAAATTAACAAAGTCATAAAAATTTTCATTTTCATAAATCCCACCCTACATATTTTATACACTATTCTATCAAATCCAGACCGCATTCACAAGAAAATAAAAAAATCTTGCTTTTTAATCAAACAAGCAATATCATTGCACTCATAAAACAGTGAAAATCCAAGGGAATAAATTCATGGCAAAAGATGACGTAATTGTTTTCAGTGGCACAGTCGAAGATAAACTGCCCAACACGATGTTCCGTGTAAAGCTTGAAAATGGGCACGAAATTTTGGCAACCGTTTGCGGCAAAATGCGCAAAGCACGCATATGGGTAAACGTCGGCGAACGTGTTCGCGTTGAAATGACACCATACGACCTGGACAAGGGTCGCATAACATTTGTTGAACGCAATCGTCCATCTACTGAAAACGCAAATTAAAAAATACCCCATTTGGGGCATTTTTTATTGGCTAAACATAACATTTTTTGATAACATAAGTCCATGTAACCAAGGATGAAAAAGGCACTATACCTAATAACTGCACTTTTCTTCAGTGTCAGCAATGCTGACGCTGCTGTTCGTGATGCCAATTCTGCATCACGCACATCTAGCCGGGACACAGTTTCGCGCGCAAACACAAACAACACAAAAAAAGATTTAGCATCACGCACCACGCACAGCAAAATCATCAGTCGAACCGCCACGGTGCCTGCACGAACTAACTCTCGCACAGCGACATCCGCACGCAGCGCCCAAACAACATCCGTCAAACGCACCACCCCTGTGAACAAATCTGTTCGCACAGCGACATCACCCGCACGCGCAACTGTCACACTGAACATACCACAATCAAATACATTTGGGACCGGATACAACACATGTCGAGACGCATATTTTACATGCATGGATCAATTTTGTGGCACACTGAATACGACATATCGCCGCTGTGTATGTTCTTCAAAGTTATCTGAAATTCAGTCACGTGAAAATGCCCTGACCCAGGCATCAGACCAATTATCAGATTTTAAAAACCTTAATCTATACGTCATCGACAAATCCGCAGCTGAGGTTCAGGCAATAACGACCGCAACCATTGGCGAATACACCCAATCAAATTCGGACGACAAATCCGCCAGTACATTACAACTGGCTGGGATACGCGATGTTTTATCAAAGACAAAAAATAAATCATTATCCACCCAGGGCACTTTGGACATTGCGGGCGACATCAACGCAATTTGGGCAACATCACAATTGGCTGGGGGCACAAATATTGCGAACCTGACTGGCGAACCGTTATACAATGCTGTCCACGCCCAGTGTGTCCAGGCCACCATTGACAAATGCCCCGACAAATCCATACAAACAATGGTTGTTTCTGCATACGGCATGTATATTGAAAACGATTGTTCATTGCTGATAAACAGCCTGGACAAAAAACTGTCCAACGCGAACTCTGCAATTCGCGAAACCGAACATTCGATGAACCAGGCGCGCCTTGAAAATTACAACGCCCATAATTCCACATCTATTAACGATTGCATTGCCCAGGTACGCACCGACATTACCGCCGACACTGCATGTGGCAAAGATTATGTTCATTGCCTGGATATAACTGGGCGCTATTTAAACATTGAAACGGGCGAACCGATATACAGCCCCAGCTTCTACCAACTGGAATCCCAGATATCTTTGGCTGGCGATATCCTAACGAACGAAACGAACCGTCTGCTGGTTGCGATCCTGAACAACAAACGCGAATTTGCCACGCGTGGCCTGGACACATGCCGTGATTTATCAGATGACGTATGGAACGAATTTCTGCGCCAGGCCATCACAGAAATATACCAAGGCCAACAAGAACGCATCCGCACCGTCAAGAATGAATGTCTGGATGTTGTAAACAATTGCTATGACGAACAAACAAAATCGTTAAAAGATTTCAGCAATACCAAAGACCAGCTTTTACTGGGGTCACGCCTGGAATTATCCGAACAATTATGCCGCGAAAAATTGGACGCCTGCAGCAATCTATACGGTGGCGGACCACACGGCATGACCGAATTAATCACAGCCATGCACAACATTACCGACCAGAAAATTGCAAAATCGTGTTTAACCACACTTCAAGACTATGCCAACAACCTGTGTGCGGTTCCTGGCCATGACAATATACACTCGTCACCATTTGCATGTCGCATATACGCCCCCGGCGAACAAATATACGCATCCATTCACGAATGCAACCTGAAAACCCAAAATTATCGCAACAATTCATCCCCTGCAAGCAGCGCCCCATATCCATGCCCCGAAATCAGGATATACGACTCATGCGCGAAGAACTACTATATGACATACAATGGCCTATACAACGAAACCCCACGGGCCGGCAACACATGCACGGAATGCCCAGATAAGTACACCTGCAGCGGTGGCACAGCCGCCCCAGAACCCCAAACAAACCAAGGCAGCACAGAAACCGCAGAAAATATGTGTGGCGATGATTATGTTGGCAGTCTGTATCACAAACTTGCGCGCTATGCGATGCAAACATGCGTCCGCCCATCACAATCAAACGCCCCATTACCACCAACCGTATTGCAAGACATAAATGTTGTAATGAAAAACATCCACGCAAAAATGACCGATGAATTATCCGCCGAATGCGAACGTCTGGGGGGCATATGGATCGACACAATATGGATTGACACGAAACCCGACGCCACCCAAACCTGCGTTCCTGGCCAACCTTGCGAAGGCATGCCAATAACAGACGGGTTTCACGACATAACCCAGGACGAACTGCTTAAAAAATTCTATACAGAAACATCTGCCCACCACAAATGGGGATACTGCAGCGACCCAGGCAGCAACACACAAAACACACTGTTCCCAAACATGCCAGACGCCCCCTCTAACTTGCAGACACAATAAAAATCTGATAAAATACACTATAACAGCAAAAGAAGAAAAAAAAATGAAAACTGCAACATTATTTAATAATTCTTTACTATTCACAGTTTTTTCTTTATTTATCACACATGCGACACATGCCGCCACAACCCCATGGTGGTTACAACCAACGGTATGTCGTCTGGACCCAACCGACTGTTACGCTGCGATGGGCGCCGGTTTTGATTCAGAAATGTGGGACGCAACCAGCAGCTGTTGGGGGCTTAAATTAATATGTCCAGATGCACTGACCGAATATTCACGCGACGCCATCCCAATGGGCCGCGCAGAAATTGCCCGCGGCACAAAAATAAACAAAGATTTTGATACCGACCTGCTGTCAACAGATGGCGACTGCTTTGGCCGCCGCAGAACCGCTGAAAACGGCACAACCGCATCCGTGGGTGGCAAATACGTTAATGTATGGTGCCCAGGGATTCTGGAAAAGCCAGACGAAACATTACCAAACGGCGAAATAACATATGACAACCAACCAACATGTTCACAATTGGCTGAAATTGGATATGTTGGGGTTACGAATGGACGCTGTTACGGAAAATATTTTGACACCAATAAATATTATATTGAATGCGACCGCGAACTGGAACCATCACGCCTGATTATTTTAAACGGTGCAGACATTGGCGCCCCGGCAAATGGCGCACCAACAACAAAATCCCAGGCAGATAAAAAATTCAACACGATGTATTCCACATCACAGGGGCAATATAAAAAATATTTCACAAAATAGCTGTTGCCATCCGCCCAGATTCCTGTTGTATTTTTATTTATAAACCCATATAATTAAATTAACGGGGGAATTGCTATGAAAAAAATAATATCTGCCTTGGTAATCACCACATTAACTGTTCTTAGTGCAAATGCATACCAGGTTATATCATCCAAGGAACTGGGACAAAACGATGCAAAAAACCAAAATATCGTTGTAAAATGCACAACCGACACCGGTCGCGTATCCAACCAAACATGTTCACTGCGCAGATATGCAAAATGCACCGGCACAGGTTCTAACAAACGGTGCGGGGGCTGGCAACCATGGCGTGATTTACGCAACCCATCGAAACAGCATTCCGATTGGCGCGCGGCCGCATCCGCCTGCTGCCGGGCCAAGGGTCTGCGTTAAAAAAACAATAAAACATATTGATAAAAAAAAGAACCGCCAATGGCGGTTCTTTTTATGGGCATGCCCCATACGATTTTGCAACTGGATAATTTTCTATACACGCACTGCCCGACACCGCACACACCGAACGAATTAACGTCGTTGTTGACGCCCCCGCAGGCTTATAGTTAAACTGTGCATTTTCGCACTGTTCCAAATCCGCAAATGTTGCACATGTATTTTTCCACGATTTGCAATCCGAAATTGTCGCAGTTGGCGCAACAACATCAGGTACGCGCAAATTCCACTTTACATAAAAATCCTTTAGCGTATCAATCGTATGCGATTTTCCAAAAGCAACCTGTTCCAGTCCATCACCAACATGACACGAAACATTATTACGCTCTACAAACGCAGTAATCGCCGTTGCCAAACCACCTGTACCGGCACCAACCGCCGCACCAATCGCAACACTTTTACCGATATTTGATTTTTCACCATTTATCATCAGATCCGAAAAATCTTCGCCAAATACCGAATCCAAACGTTGCAATTCACGCGCGACCTGTGCCGCATTCATTGTTTTCCCAAACTCCGCAACATATATAGATTTATCTGGATTCATTTTATCCAAATTAAACGTATCGAATAAACAATTATCCAATTTTCCTGCTATTGCATTTTGGGCTTGACTTGCCACAGACGCCGCCAACATTGACGCTGCTTCCTGGTCTGTATTACTATTTGCATTACCTGTACCAGCCCCTGCTCCCTCTTCTGTAACAGTTTCTTCTATCGTTACAGTTAAATTAACTATTTCAGTAACCCCTGATTTTCTGCATTCTTTGATTGCTGTTTCATATTGATAATATTTATCGAACAGTTCCACAATTTCGACACACGCATCCTTGCTCAGAACATTTTGCTTGATATCGACATCTTCTATTATGTATTCATTCAAAATACCAACCACACGACCATTTTTTAAATGCCCCATTAACATTTCACGATGATTATCGCGCGAACAATCAAAACTGCGTGCACCATGTCCAGCAATTGCCCCAACACCTGCACCAACCAACGTTCCACCGCCAACACCGACAACCGCAACCGTACGCGTATCATTCAGCAATGAAAAACCAAACAAATCTTTGTTACAGCTGAATGATTCACCTGCGGCTTTCCAAACCTCGGCCGGGGTATCATCACCAACGGCCCCAAACAGCCAGCTGTTTGAAATATGCTTATCCTTGTTATACGCCGCGACACGAATCAAACATGTCGCCGTGGCCGCATCCCATCGCGCATAATGACCACGCGCCCCATCAACCCCTGGGTTTCCGTCATTTACCTTTACCCCCTGTGGGTTTTTCTTAATCAATGTGTTTTCGCGTTGACCGTTATACGCACCAATCTTCTGATTGTATTCTTCGGTTGTACGCCCCGCGTTATCGACCGCTGTGAACGATGAACCGTACGTATTTTTATCCAACAATCTGCATGTATTTTCTGCCTGGTTCGGGGTCAATCCAGTCTTGCGCAGCACAAAACTATAATATTCTGGTTGCACCTTGCGTGAATTAAAGTCAATCCACACATCCGCCGCAGACCGATATACATTTTCGCAGTCACGTCTTACTTCGGTCACACATTTTTCGACATGTACCGCACACAGCCCCATTCCATTCACAATCGCGTGACGCAATTCTTCGTTAAACATATTGTTCAGACCATTTGGCAACGCACCATTATTAATACAGCGTAAAACATCATTCATACACATTTCCACTGTATATTCAGAATTTTTCACCCCACCATCTGGGCAGTCTGGCTTGTCTGTATTGCCTGGTTCTTCAGGTTCATCTGGCACATCCGGTTCATCCGGTCCCACAGGCGGGACATCAGGCTGGTCATCACCACCAGACGGCAAATTATTTGAAATATTGCCAACTGAAATTATCGGCAAAGTCGGCATACTGGGCATACGCGCAGTCGCCGCGCCACCCGTCACTGTCCGTGCATTACTGGCCCCGCCACGTGCAGTAACCGCATCTGCGGCGCACAACATCGCAGACACAAACATCGCCAACACAAATACACCACCCTGTCTGAACAAAAAGAACATAAGCCTTCCCCCTATTACTATCCCCCTTATTATGCCATAAAGCACAACAAAAAAAAAGCACTTTTTGGAAAAATCCACCTTTAATTTACTATTGACAAATCGCAATTATTGTCTACAATAAGTTCATGAACAAAATCAAGACAATTATCCACGACCACAAATATGCCATCATCTGGACAGGATGCTATATTATTGTCACGTGGGCAGTATTGTATTTCATGTTTAACTTCTCGATATTCAACGCATCCCAGTGGCAACACCTGTTTCGTGCACAGCTGCGTGGATTCGGCGGTTTTGTTTTTGGCATAATGCTTTTGGCTGCATTACCCCTGTACATTGCGACAACAACGCTTATTATACGCACCAAGAAACCACTGCTGTCGATACAGTTACCAAAACTAAAAATCCCCAGCATCTTTAAACCAGCCAACACCCCCACCCCAGCAGAATCGTGTACACCACCTGAATCAGACACACCAAAACTGATACCAGACAACGAAGTAAAACCCATATCCGATTTGCCCGATGACATGCCCGCCGAACTGCGACACGCATTTATTCGTGCACGCAACAACGTTGGCCGCATACAAACCTCCGCACTTAATTCATCAATACAGATTCCTAGCCCCGCCACACAAAATACGCCGAATAATTTATCCGACACCCTGCCATTACCAACCGATTTTGATATCGATACCATGTATGACACACCACAAACATTTGACACCATGCCGACATTCACCGAAATAAGCTTTGACACCCCCACAAATGACACACCGTCAGACATCACCCCCACCCCATCCGAAACCGGCGCCGAATACACACCCGACAATTCAGAATTAATAAATCACCTGAACAAATCAGGCCAATCATTTTCGGTACATGACGACATCATCATCACTGACACCCATGCCATAATAACCCATTCAGACCCAGATTTTTGGGTCGCAGACCACGAAAATTGGTTCGCCGCCGGCCGCATTTGCCAATCACCAATCATCCACGTCCAAGACATCGCGGAACAACACGCCCGCACCCCTGCAATATACCTGCTGTCGAAAAATATTTTGAACCTGGACGAATTGATTGAACAATGGCAAAACGACGGCATAACCGTTATAAGCGACCTGTCTGAATTGTAATCACCCCCTCAGATTTTTTAAGCACCCTCAGCCAATAAATAAAATATTCTTTTATTAACCTGCTAAATATGATAAAATATAAAAAAATTGCAGGGGAAAGAATATGAAAAAAATCGCGATATTTTCTGTATTAATGATTGGATTTTTTGGCGATGCGCTGTGCGCGACGCGCCCGACGGGCCGCGCACCATCACGTGGCCAGTCTGCAACCACCGCCCCACAAACAGCTACATCTGCACGCGCCGCCGTGGGCGCACGAACCGGCACACGCGCCACCGCGAATACCAAGGTTGTAAATCGCGGACGCGCGGCAACATCACAGCCCACACCTGTCGTTGCGGCACGCGCCGGCATCACACAAAAGGCGATTAACACCGGGACCAAGGTCGCAACCGCAACCAAGAACATTACCGTCAGCGAAGAATGTCAACAGAAATACGATGGATGTATGGACTCGTTCTGCATGTTGGACAACGAAAACGGTGGCA
>JAZROU010000006.1:0-1909 GCA_045648865.1 Candidatus Enterousia sp. | reverse complement strand
TCTAAGGGCCACGAACCGGTATCACGTACAGGTATTCCAGCCAAGGGATATCGTACCCGTAGCAATAAACGTACTGCTAAGATGATTATTCGCAGCAGACATTTGGCGAAAAAGAAATAATAAAAAATAAACGGAGTAAATGATGTCTCGTTCAGTATGGAAAGGTCCTTATGTTCATCCGTCTGTGTTGAAAAAAACAGCAGCGGCAATTGAAAAAGATGACCGTAAACCAATTAAAACCTGGTCCCGTGGCAGTACAATTATACCACAGATGGTGGGACTGACGTTTGATGTGCACAATGGTAATAAATTTATACCAGTGTCAATCGTAGAAGATATGATTGGGCACAAGTTGGGTGAATTTGCGCCAACACGTACATTTAAAGGTCATGCCGCTAATAAAAAAGCCGCAGCAGGTAAGAAATAATATAGGGTGGTAAGTTATGACAGCAAGATATGGAATTAAAGAAAATCAGTCACGCGCGTTTAACAAGATGATTCGCGTCAGCCATCAGAAATTGAATCTGGTGTGCGATATGGTTCGCGGTTTGCCAGTAGAACGTGCGGTTGATGTCTTGAAGTTTTCGAAGAAACGTGTAGCAGGTGAAGTCCTGAAAACTTTGTTGTCTGCAGTTGCAAATGCAGAACACAACAAAAAGTTGCCAGTTGAATCTTTGTTCGTCAAAGAAATTTGGTGTGGCAAGGCGTTGACAATGAAACGCATTATGCCAGGGCCACGTGGCAGTGCACGTCCAATTCTGAAACCGTTTTCAAATTTGACAATTGTTTTGGAATCTGGGGTTGCACCTTCGAAAAAGAAAGCAGTAAAAAAAGAAACAACAAAATAAGGTAGTCGTGTGGGGTGGTATGGAACGAATGTTCCTGAATAAAGTGGAAACACTTCAAGAACACCCCCACAAAGTTTAAGGAAAAAAGAAATGGGACAGAAAGTATCACCAATTTCATTGCGCGAATTTATTAATAAAATTACAGATTCGCGTTGGATTGCAGGTAAAAAAGACTATGCGGCATTGTTGGCAGAAGATGTCAAAATTCGCAAGTTTATCGAAAAAAAGTTGAAAAGAGCCGGTTTGGCCAAAGTTGTTATTGAACGCTTTGCCAAAAAGGTTGTTGTGACCATTCATACCAGCAGACCAGGTATGATTATTGGTAAGAACGGTGCCGATATCGAAACATTGCGTAACGATATCAAGAAACTGGTAAAAAATGACCAGGTTGTCGTAAATATTTACGAAGTTCGCCGTCCAGACCTGAATGCGCAGTTGGTTGCGCAGAACATTGCACAACAGATTGAAGGTCGTGTGTCCTTTAAACGTGCAATGAAGAAAGCTGTGCAGAACGCACAGAAAGCAGGCGCCCAGGGTATCAAAGTGATGTGTTCTGGTCGTTTAAATGGTGCTGAAATCGCACGTAGCGAACAAATCCGCGAAGGTCGTATCCCACTGCATACATTGCGTGCAGATATTGACTATGCGTCAATCCAGGCCAAAACAACATATGGTGTTATCGGTGTAAAAGTTTGGATCTATACCGGTGATGTTGTTAACAAAGATAAATTGGCATCTGAAATGGCGCGTCCGACAGAATATGCCGGTTCCAGCGAAAGAAAGCACAAATAATAATTAAAACAATTATTAGAAAATTGAAGGATTTGTATCATGTTAATGCCAAAGAAAACAAAATTTCGCAAACAGCACAAAGGCCGTATTCACGGTGTTGCGAAGGGTGGCAGTGAATTAGCATTCGGTTCTTTTGGGCTGAAGGCGATGTCACCAGAACGTATCACTGCGCGTCAGATTGAAGCAGCGCGTCGTGCAATTACACGTCATATGCGTCGTATGGGTAAACTGTGGATTCGTATTTTCCCAGATGTGCCTGTTACCAAAAA
>JAZROU010000005.1:0-3231 GCA_045648865.1 Candidatus Enterousia sp. | reverse complement strand
CAATTTATCATCAGTACCGGTGTTTTTATCTTTGATCGTTTCAGATTGGTGCGACATGCTGGTGTCAACACTGGCCGATTTTACAGTTTCGCCCTGTTGCGCCAGGCCAGATATTTGATTTTTAGACGCAACCGCGCGCGACGCGTCCATTATCTGGTTCGACATAGATGCACGACCACGCCCCGTGGCAGGCGCCATAACGGGCGCAGCACTAACCGCAGGGTATATAACTGCCAATACAGCAAAAACTGATATAATTGATTTCATATCCCGTCCCTTAACATTAACTCTTTGTGCCACAGTATATCACATTTTTGACAAAAAATCAACAAAAAACATGGGATGCCCCATGTTTTGATTTATTTTTTCCATTTCCATTCTATCTTGGATTCTTGGCCAGATAACAGGCGCCGAATATTTTCCCGATGTCGCCACATGCACAGCAAACCAATTGCCAAAAATGCAAAACCAACCCCAGTCCCAATTGCAAATCCCAATACCGGTATTAAACAAAATACAATCACCGCACCAAAAGACGATATCCCAGACGTTAGCGCAACCAATAACCATTCAACACCACAGACAATGAATGATACAGGGCTGACCGCCAACAGAACACCGAACAGTGATGAAATCCCCTTGCCCCCGCGGAACCTTAGCCAAATGGGATAGCAATGCCCAATAATCGCCGCAAAACCACACCACGCACCAAATGCATCACCGGCAATATATTTACCGATAAACACGGCGGCAATCGCCTTGGCCATGTCAAGCAACCATACCAGACCCGCCATTCGCAGTCCACCGACACGCATAACATTCGTTGCGCCGATGTTGCCACTGCCAACCTGACGCAGGTCACCCTTGCCCGCCAGACGCGTTAAAATCAGCCCCATGGGAATCGACCCCAGGAAATAAGAAACAATAATCCCAATTAAATATACCATGTTATTTTTCCTTGATTTTGTCTTTGTTTGTTATAAAATAGCAAAATCAAAACAAAAATAAAAGGAAAATAACGTGGCAAATCATAAGTCATCTGAAAAAAGAATTTTGGTAACAGCCAAGAAAAATGCGATTAACACAGCACGCCGCAGTGCAGTGAAAACCGCTACAAAAAAAGCATTGGTCGCGATTGAATCTGGCGACAAAGCTGCAGCAACAACAGCAGCACGCAACGCAGAAAGCAAAATCATGAAATCAGCCGGCAAAATCATGCCAAAGAAACGTGCAGCGCGCAAGATTTCAAGATTGGCCAAGAAGGTTTCCAAAATGGCTTAATGCTGTTTCAGAAAAATATAAAAATTCCCCCGGTTGGGGGATTTTTTATATTTTTTTAAACCTTGTATTATCTAAAAATAGAAAATATGGCACCATAAAAAAATTCCCCCAATCGGGGGAATTTATTATTTACGCAGACCCAATTTCTTGATCAGGGCTTCGTAGTCAGATGCATTACGCTTTTTAATATATGCCAACAATTTCTTGCGACGGTTTACCATCAATAACAAGCCACGTTTGGAATGGTTGTCTTTGTGGTTTGCCTTCATATGTTCGGTCAAGTTGCGAATGCGTTCTGTCAAAACTGCAACCTGGGATTCAACGGAACCACCATTATCAACATCAGATACCTTGTATTCCTGAATCAATTCAGATTTTTTTGCCTTTGTAACGGACATTACTTTTTCCTTTTGTTATTTTTATAAAGTTCGTTTGGGTCGCAGCAGACCGTTCGAAACCACGCCAATGCCAATGAATACATCACCCGCATAAACACGATACAGACCACATGCCGCAACCGTTTCAATAAAGCCACCGTTTTTATAAAACCCAGCGTCTTTATCAGACAGATTTAAAACCGGAATGTCCCCCAGTCCAAAATCCGCCGGTTTCAGGTTTTCACCAAAACTGCCACTATTATTAAATACTTTTTCTAGAAAATCAAGTTTTACGGCATCTTTTATATCAAAACCGTTCGTTTGCGTGCGACGTATCATGTTAACCGTCGCAAATGCACCACACATTTTTGCAATATCACGCGCAACGCTGCGCACGTATGTGCCGGGGGAACAGCGCATGCGAAAATGCCACGTATCCCCGCAAATACCCGTCAGTTCCAGCGCAAATATTTCAACATCACGCGCAGGGATTTCAACCGTACGCCCACGACGCGCCAATTCATACGCACGCGCGCCAGATACGTGCACCGCAGAATAAATCGGTGGAACCTGGGATATGCGACCAATAAATTTCGGTAATGCTGCACGAACATCAGATTCGCATGGCACAAAATCATTGCGCACAATTTCGGTACCGGTGATATCCAGTGTGTCGGTTTCAAAACCAAACTGGCACGAAAACAGGTATTCTTTGACATGGGGGGCGGCGTCTTCGACAAATGGTATCATTTTGGTTGCGTCCCCAATCGCAATTGGCAATACACCGGTCGCCATCGGATCCAGGGTGCCGATATGTCCAAACTTTTTCGTGCCCAGCATACGCGCAATGCGACCACCCGCCGTTCGCGAAAACAGCCCTGAATCTTTGTCCAAAATTATCCAACCAGATGTCGACATAATTTACCCAAATAGATTTAATTGCGACGATATATTATCAGAAACGCATGGCTTTTTCTGGGCCGGGGACGGCGTGGGACGGGGTGCACAATCCGGGGACGGGGATGGTATTTCATGCGATTCCAGCGCACTTAGCACACATTCTGCGCGCGCAATAACCGATTTCGGCATGCCCGCCATGCGTGCCACATGAATACCATAAGACCGATTTGCAACACCCGCAACGATTTTATGCATAAATACAATTTCATTGTTATGTTCGGGAACGTCAATCGTCAGACAAGACACATGATTCAATCCACCATTTGTCGCCAATGCCGTTAATTCATGATAATGTGTTGCAAACAATGTACGCGGCTGCATTTCGTCCAGGTATTCCAACACCGCCTGGGCAATTGCCATACCATCATAGGTTGCAGTGCCCCGCCCTATTTCATCAAATATGATAAATGAACGATTGGTTGCACGGTTCAGGATGTTGGCGGTCTCGCTCATCTCTACCATGAATGTGGACTGACCCGCCGCCAGGTTGTCAGATGCACCAACGCGACTGAACAACTGGTCGCAAATGCCAATGTGCGCACGTTCCGCCGGAACATATGAACCCAAATGCGCCAAAACAACAATCAATGCATTTTGACGCAGGTATGTCGAT
>JAZROU010000004.1:0-26419 GCA_045648865.1 Candidatus Enterousia sp. | reverse complement strand
TTCCACGCAGTGTGTCGGCATATTTGTTCAGTTTATGATATGATTCAAGTGATTCGCGATATTTTTTTACATCGTTGGTGTTTTCCAGTGTTTTAATTGAATCTTTCAGTTTGTCTAGCTCGGCAGTTTTATCGGCTATTTTGGCTGCGTCGGCAACTTTATCCAGTGCCTTGATTTCATCGGCCAGTTTGGATGCCTTGCGTACATTGTCGACATATTTGACAACGTCTTGGGTTTGGCTGAGTGCTTTTATCGAAGTGGTCAGTCCTTTTAGCGCCTTGGATGCGCGGGCGGCTTTGGTTGCGCCAAGTATTATGGTGCCACCACCGAATGTGGCAACGGTAATCACAACGTCCAGTGCCATTTCCGCGTATGATATCCACTGTAAATTTACATCGCCTGCAACATAATAATCGTTTGAATCGTCCTCGACATTGATTGTTTTTAACATTGCTTGGTTGATTGCAGTTATGTCGCGACTTTTTGCACTGCGGTCGGTACAATTGCCGCCCGATCCAGACGGATACAAATCGTCAATATTATTTTTTATGTAATTCAGTGAAATTGTATTATTTTTGTCTGGGCCAACAAATTCTTTTAGTGCGTCGTGTTCCACAACCATAATTCCATACCAGGCGGGATCTGTGTTGGTCCAAATTGTGCCATCGTCAGATGCGCCGATGCGTGGGCTGTCGCCACCTGATGGCAGGTCGCGTTTGTTGGAAATCATCAGGCGTTGTTTTAAAATTTTTGGTTGTGTTTCATAATTTACGACAATTGTACGCCCCGCCGGAAAATTGTATTGAACGGGTGTAAATTTGATTGTTTCGTTGTCTGGAATGCCAGCGATTTCGGGGCATTCAAGAACCTGTTTCAGAACATCTGGGGTTGAAAATGTTTGATAAATCCAGGATTTTATTTCAGATTCATGTGTGTCTTCGGATACCGTGTTGGCGGTTTGCGCCAATGCGTCGGCAAACACACGCGACGCACATTCGGTGCCGATGTTCGTATTGGCATATGCGTGTGTGGCGCATGATATAACAAGTGTGGCGATTGCGTATTTCAAATTCATGTTTACTTAGACACCCTTAGTGTGGATCCTGGGTTTTGAATGACGTAATATACTTCGCGGGTGCCCAGTTTGTTCGGATTGCTGATCCCTGGTTGAACAACATAAATGTCGACTTCGCATTGCGGGTCTTCGGCATTTATCTTTTTCATGTCCTCATGAAAGGCTTCGGCAAAGGCCAATGCTTCGTTTAATGTATCGTTCGGGTTTATTTCGCCTGATTCTTCGAATTGAATCCATGCGCCATGCGATACTACATTGTCGCGTCCTTCTAGGTCGTCCGCGGACAGCAATCCAAAACTGTTAAATTTTACGTTTTCCATAATTTTAGCAGAGGCAGAACTGTATCCGAATGCCTGGATAAGTGCAGTTCCAAGTCCAACACCACCCGCGGTAATGGCTGCGCGTTTTATTCGTTGTCCCCAGGTTACGCCAGGACCATACAATTTTGCAACGTTTGTCGGTTTTAATGCGGTCATTCCTGGTTTTATAAGGCGCCATGGTTTTGCCAGTGCGGATACCCACGTTATGGCCTTGGCCCCGGCCATGGTTTCATTTGCGACGCCGCTGGCCTCTAGCAGGCGGCCCATATTGGAAATTGTTGCAGTGTTAGTAAGTTGCGGGACAGGTCCTGCGCCGGCTTGTTCCAGTGCTAGGCGGGCGCCTTGTCGGGTTTCTTTGGCCAGTTGGGCAGCCTTGGCCGCTTTGTCGGCGCGACCTGCTGTTGCATAAGATTGTTCCAATTGTTTTAATTTTTCGGCACGTTTCGCCAATGTTATTGCGCGCTGAGCCTTGATTGCGCGATCCGTTGCAACGGCTGTTTGAGCAGTGGCTTTGCTGGCGCTGACGACAGTGCTGCCACCAAATGTTATCAGAGCAAGAGCAATTTCACCAACCAGTGTTGCGGTGCCCCAATATACATCTTTGCCGTCATACACATAATAATCGTTGCCGGTCCAGAAACTGTCTTTTTCATCGAATGTTATGTGTGCAGCACGGTTGACGATATCATCGTCGTCTGCCATGTGGTTGCTGTGTGTGCATCCGCCCCAGAGACCAAGTGGTTTGTCAGAATTGTCAGGAAAAAATGTGTCGCGATTACGTTTCATGTATTCGGTAGATATAATTGGCGTGCTGGAATTAGCGTATTTATCCAGACTGCCCTTTTTAACAACCAAAATACCGTACCACGGTAATAATGCTTCCAGTTCTTCTGGTTTGTCAATTGGTTTTTGTGGCGTTGGCTGTTGTGGTGTTGGCTGTTGTGGGGACGCGACCGTAAACTGTAATTCTATGTCAAATATGTGTGTCGGCAGTTCGACCGAGAATGTTGAAGATGTTTGTTGGGTTAACTCTGTTTTGACGTCTTGGCATGGTTTGCTTTTTATTAACTTGTCGAATTCTGGCTGTAGTATAGATGTGATGTCACTGGCAAGTGTCGCAGAATTAAAGTCAATGGTGCTGGATTTTAATTTGTTTGTTAACGTGGGTTCAAATTGTTTTGTGCAGTCTGATAATGTTGCCGCAGATGCAGCAATTGTTATGAATGCAAACGAAAAAACGCAAAGTATTCGTTTCATTTTTTATATCGTCCCCAGCAGAGTTATTTTTATCCGTGGTTTTTCGGTTGCAGGGGCGGTGTTGTCACCGCGCAATCTGGCCAGCCTTTCCTGGCGTTCTAGGTAATCGGACATTTCTTCAATTTCAATTGGTTTGTATGCAGTATTGTCCTTGAATGGTTCGTATCCGGTGGTTGCGTTTTCATTGCGTTGTTCAAATGACAGGTCAGCGTACACGGCCGGGTATTCTGTGGTGCGTACCAAATGGGGGGCGGTAACGCCGTTGGCGGTTTGTAAATCTTTTAATTCTTGTTGGCGTTCCAGCATTTCGCGTTGCCAATCCTGCAGTTTCGGTGTGTATGGATTTTGAATCTGGGGCGGTGTGTCCGTGTCCGCCGGCGCAACGCCAGACGCCGTTGGAAATGCCGCGTTCGCAGATGGGGCGGCAATCGCGTTCTGGGTTACGTATGCGTCAAATGCAGTGTCGATATATCCCGCGCATGATGTGGCGTAATTGCCGTTCGGAATGCGCGATAATTGCAGTATTATGGCCGGACGTATGTCGGACAGTTGACTGGATATGCATTTGTTACGTGTGGCACATTCAGACGCAACCAGGTATGCAACCATTGTTTGACAATCAGATGTTTCAACGTCTGGGCCGGTGGCGTACACAGCCGTCGGCATACGCTGATTATACGGGGCGTTGGGATTCCAGAATGGGTTTGATGAATAGTTCTGTACGTTCTGAATAACCCCGTATTTAGAAAAAGGGGTGTCTGCGTGCGCCAGTGTCGCGAAAAACGCAAAAACTATGGCGAATATGTTGAATTTCATTCTCTTATCCCTGCTTTGTTATTGGTATTATAGCAAAAACAGGTCGGTAATTAAAGATAAAATTCCACCCAGTAAAAAGAATGGGGCAAATGGGATGTATTTCTGATTTTTTGCGCGGGCCCATATCGCGCCAGTAATACACGCAATAATCAGCGCCAATGCCAGACCGTTCGTTCCCAACCATAATCCCCCCACCCCAATCAGTTTTATGTCGCCCAGGCCAATTGGTGTGGTGGCATTTGGGTTTTTGCGGCGGATGAAATAATCAAATGCAAAGCCAACAATCGCAGACATGGCGTACCCAAATGTGGCGCCAATTACAGCGTCGCGCATGTCAATCGGAAAACCAAAAAACGTAATCAGTATCAAACCAATCAGCATCAATGGGAATAAATACGCGTCTGGGATTATGCGACGACGAAAATCAGCAACGGAAATCAGCCCTGCACAAGCAATTGCAGCCACCAATAACAAAATAAAAAAGATGTTAAAAATCATGTTTTTCTCCCTTGCCTTTCGAATCGGATGCGTGTTATAATTGGTATTATAATGTATAACAAGGATTTTGTAAAATGAGCAAGGGTTGGGATAACGCAACGTTGAAAAAGTTAAAGGCTTTGACCGGCAAGGGGTTGTCTACGTCTGAAATCGGTAAACGATTGGGAATGTCAAAAAATGCAATTGTTGGTAAATTGAACCGTTTGGGTTGGAATGCCAAGGCGGGTGGCGCGGTAAAAGTGGCTGTTGCAAAAAAAACAGAAAAAGCAGCAACAGAGAAACCGGCAAAAGGAAAAACGCAGACAACAAAGAAAGCGGTGACCGTAAAGACAAATGCAGATAAATCAGATAAAAAGACCGGGGCGACCAAGACTGTAAAAAAATCAGTTGAAAAAAAATTAACAGCCAAGGTAACGCCTGAAAAAGTTGTCGCACCAAAAGGTGATGGCAAAAAGACGACGGCGAAAAACCTGGCGATGCATCAGCGGATTGTACAACATTCTTTGGAAATGGCGGGGTTAAAGCCTAATCAATGCCGTTGGCCAATCGGTGACCCGGATTCAGAACATTTTCATTTCTGTGGGGAAACTGTGTTCGTTGGAAAACCGTATTGTTATGAACACTGTAAACAGGCATACCAGTTTACGCCGCCAAAGAAAAAATAATACTTTATCGGGGAACGCAAAATGCCAGACGAGAGAGAAAATTTATATCAGCCACTGACGTATACCGAGTATGATATTCAGGGTAATACTTTTCGGGCCTATTATGATGCCGATGATAAACTGGTTATGGTTTTGGATTTTGTAACCAGTGATGTTAAACCAAATGTGCTGTTGGTAATTAACCCAGTTGGTGAGCGCAAGTGGGATGATATATTGATGAATGATTATGCGGTTGATTTGGAAACAGTTCGGCCAAAAAAAGACAACAAATATCAAAAACTGGACATAGAATATACAGGGTTGGCGCAGTATGATAATTTGGTGCGTGCGTACAAGGCGGGGGATGATGTGTCGCCGTATCTGGATGATTTGGCGCGTTTCCGAAATGTGGCGGCGCGTCGTGCGGCGATGGAACGCATGGGGGGCGCCAATGTCGCAGCAGAACGCGCACGCGATACAATTGAAAAAACAGGCGAAACAATCGACAGTTTGCAGAAAAGACAGAAAACGCTGAGGGCAAAGTTGGCAGAGTTGCGTCGTGGAATTGGAAAAGAACCAACAAAACAATCGGCGGCAAAAATACTGCGGACTGAATCGCAAATCGATGCGACAAATGATAAATTGGCGCGCGCAAGAAAGCGTTTGGGCAGCGCAAAGCGCCGGTTGGCCACGGCCGAAGAAGAAGTGGAAATCGCACAGGAAATCGTTTCGCGTCTGGATGCAGGTGTGGTGGAAAATAAAAATAATCTGCCTGCGATGCCAGTCGCAACAGATGTTGCAGAATTTGAAGTGGCGCCTGTGCCAATGGCGACTGTGCCACAGTTTACAGATATAACTCAATTTAATGAACCAACAGAACAAGAGCAAAAGGCGGAAGATATGGCAGATGAAGAAGTTAAGCCGTTGTTTGACAAAGATCCCGAGATTTTAGACGAAGAAATCGCATTTAAACCAATCGATTTTAATGTGCCTGCAGATAATTCTGGGGTGGCGCCGTCAATGACCGAGGCTGAGGTAAAAAGAGATATCATTGCACCGATAAGTTTTACGCCACCTGTGCAATCGCAACCAGTGGAACCGATTGCGGCGCCTGTGTTGGACAGTTTGACACCAATGGATACGCAACCAGAGCAGATTGCGCCAGAACTGTTGTCGATGGTGGGACCAGAGCCCCTGCCCCAGTTGGCAGATGTGACACCCGCAGAACCTGTGGCGCCGGTCGCACCAGATTATGGCGCGAATGTTGATGTGTTGCCTTCGCAGGCTGTGCAACAGAGTATGCCGCAGAGCACGATGCCGGAAATTTCGCCCGCGCCAGTTGATGCGGGGACACGCCCCGTGTCACCAATATCGGGCAACGTGCCAGATATGGCCACGGCAGAACGTCGCAAGCCGACAATGATGTATTATGTGTTGTTGATTTTGCTGATTGTGATGTCTGTGTTTACGTTGTGGATTTATCAGAAATCTGCAAATAAAAATGTGCCAGAATTGGGCGCAGAGACCAAGGTTGAAGTTGAAACTGTTCAGGAAAAAGAAACACTGGATGTGCCGTCCCCATTTATTATGGATGAAACAAAGAATGTGGCGCCAGAAAAAGAAACTGAGGTTAACGTAGAACCAGTTTTAGAGTCGGTCGAACCTGATGCGGTGGAAGTTGGGGTTGCAGATGTTGTGTCGGATCCTGTGCCTGTGACACCTGCGGAACCTGTGCAAATTGTCCAGTCAGATGTGGTTGTGCCAATAGAGGCAACGCCAGAGCCAACAGATGATGTTCAGGAACCTGTAACCAATACAATAGAAGAGAATTCGGATTCGCCGTTCTTGTCAGATGAAACGGTCACCAAAGAGCCGACAGAACCTTTGGTGGACATTTTGCTTAAAAAGCCGATTTACAATGTGTCGCAGAATGAAAAAATGTTTGTGGCAGATCCTGAGTATGAAACAGATGTTGTTGCAGAGGTTGCGGCGCCTGTTCAAATGGATGAAGCTGTTCAACAAGAAACAGTGGAAACGTGTGCAGATGGTCAGACACCGGATGCTGATGGATGTTGTTCGGGCGAGGAATTGGTGGATATGGGTGATGGTACGGTTGCGTGCTGTGCCGTTGGAACAGATGAATGTTTCCCGCCAATGTTTTAGAAAAAAAACGCCCGGTTGGGCGTGTTTTTTATTTTTGTTCGCCGATATAAATGCCCATATTGTGTGCGACGTCTAATAATGGATTGTTTGGTGATACATATGCATTAGATGTCAATAATTCTGGAATCTTTGGGTCGCGAACACAGTCGCCAGCAGATGAAAATTCAGACAAGGCAACAGTGTGGACTGTATCGCATTCCAGTGCGGTCATAACATATGTTTCGCCGTTTTCAATTGCGCTTAGCGCGCAGTCCGCAAAGCGAGTGGCCAAAATTCGATCGGTGGCGGTGGTGTCCCCTGTGCGTTGTGTGTGCTCGGGGAACGCGGTACGATTAATTATGCCGTTGGCGGTTAATTTGCGCGAAATCATGTCGGCGGGACGTCCAGAATGACCGCGTAATGTGATGCCTTCGGATACAATGATGATGCCGTAATCGGTTGGTGAATTTTTGATGTGCGAAACCAAGTTATCGATGTTGAATTTGATTTCTGGGATAAGTATAGCAGTTGCACCAATCGCAATCCCAGAATGCAACGCCAACATTCCACAATCACGACCCATTGCCTGGACAACAAACCATCTGTGATGACTGCGGGCTGTCAGCATTAACTGATCGCAAAATGATGTTAGCTGCTGGACTGCGGTGTCAAAGCCGATGGTGCGATCAGTACATGGTATGTCCATGTCAATTGTTTTGGGAATGCATATCAATTGTAAATCGCGATATATCGCGCGGTTCGCCCATGCAAGAGACAGACTGCCGTTGCCACCAATTAAAACCAGCGCGTCTAATTGTAATGCGCGCAGGGATTTGCGCAGTTGTTTATTGAATAATTCAATGCGGCCGGATTCTGCGGCGGTTTCGAAATTTAGTGCTGTGGCGCGACCATTGTGTAGAAAGCTGCCGGCCAGGCGTGCGTTTTCAATGGGTAACATCATGTCGTTTAGTTTTACTGTGGCCGGTGGGGTTACACATAACCCGTCTGTGCCGTCCAGTATGCCATAAACGTCCCAACCGCGCAGGCGGGCGCCTGTCATAATGCGCTGAATAGCCGTGTTTAGACCGCTGCAGTCGCCGCCTGTTGTCATAATTCCAATTTTTTTCATAAATTCCCCCGTTTTTCTGTAAAATTATACCATAAATAAATTGACAAAGAAATATTATTTGGAATAATTTGTCTAAAACAGATTTTAATTTATTTCGCAGGAGTTTTTATTATGTCAAAACAGAGCAAAAACAGCAATATGGGAAAAACAAAACGATCAACAGATGATCTTATCAATGATGCAATTGCGCAACAGAATGATTGGCAAGAAAATCGCCGTGAATATACGCGTGGTTTCTTGAAATCATTGAATATGTTCGCGCGCCCTGGAAATAAGAAAACAGAAAATCAATCTGTGGCGGCTGCGGATATTGAAAAGGCAAGACAGCGTCGCGGTGTGTTGCGGGCGTATTGGTTCCCAATTACGTGTGCGGTATTGGTGATTTTTATCGCAATTTGGGTTGTGTTCATTCGTGGGGCAACACAGCCACGTGTTGTTATAGTGCCTGCTGTGCCAGAGCCAGTTGTTCAACGTGTTGATAATGCAACAACACCAACATTTGATATTGTTCGAATTGAAAAAGATGGCGATATTGTTATTGCAGGGCGTTGGATGCCGCATCAGAATATTTCTATAATGGTTAACAATAAAATCATCGCGACAGAACGAACAGATTATGCAGGGGAATTTGTTTATACGTCTTCGAATGCATGGGCGCCTGGAAATTATACAATTGCATTATTGGGGGCAGAACCAGAGATAAAATCGTCCGACAGGGTTTTTGTGTATGTTTCTGATGCAGGCGCTGAAAATTCGGTGTCTTTGTTAATGACAAAAGATGGCAGCACGTTGTTACAGGCGCCTGCGATGTTGCGTGATGGGGATTTGTCTGTGTCAAAGATAGACTATCTGGATACGGGGCGTGTTGTTGTGTCGGGTGACGGTTTGCCACGTTTGCGCGTGTCGTTGGCGCTGAATGGCGAATATATGGGTTTTGCGCGTGTTTCTGATCATAAACATTTTGGATTAGGGGCGGATGTTGGCGAACTGGAAAGTGGCAAGGAGTATGAATTGGCTGTACGTATGCACGATGGTGATGGTCGGACAATTGGCGCTGTTATGCATAAATTTGTTATGCCTGAGATGACCGGGGATGACGATACATACTATACTGTGCGTCGTGGTGATTGTTTATGGATAATTGCGCGTAATTTCCTGCGCCGTGGGATTTTATTCAGCGTTATTGCAGAACGTAATGCAATACAGAATCCTGATTTGATTTATCCAAAACAATTGTTGCAGATTCCAACGTCGGGGAAACATTAAATGTCCAGGGATAGGAAATCGAATCTTTTATCATTGTTGTCGGCGCTGGAAAGGAATCCAGAACTGCTGAATCGGCGTCATTTGAAGAAGATATATGCTTTACTGATTGCCAGTGGGCATTATCCAGTATGCCCGTGGTGCGGTGATTATATTTACAATATAAATGATTTTACGTGGGATCATATCGTTCCAAGGTCTGCGGGTGGCGCAGATGGGTTGGATAATTTACAGCCTATGCATAAAACATGCAATAATGCGATGAAAGAGAATTGTTTGTACTGTGCAGAGTATAGTTATGATATCAAAGAAGGAATGCAAGAAGCGATTGTAAATGTCAGATTGACCGTTTGTAAAAAGCAAGAGCCAACAAAAGACAAAAAGAAAACAAAATATAATAATAAGCGTTGCGGACGAAAAAATGTAAAGCACAGATAATAAATATTGTGTCGATATATATTAAAAATGCCCCAAAGGGGCATTTTTTAGTACCAGCCACGTAATTTCATCGCGTCTGCGACACGCTTTATCGAGTGCATATAGGCGGCTTCGCGCATGGATACGTCGTATTCCATCTTGATTTTGTAAATGGCGTTAAACGCATCGGTCATTGCGCGTTCTTCGCGTTGGGCAACGTCTGCGGCATCCCAATAATAACCGTATCTGTTTTGGACCCATTCGAAATATGAAACGGTTACGCCGCCCGCGTTTGCCAAGATGTCTGGGATTATGGTTGTGCCGTTCGCGGTCAGGATTTTTTCGCCATCCAATGTGGTTGGGCCGTTTGCACCTTCGACAATTAGTTTAGTTTTAATTAATGGGGCGGTGTCGGCATTAATTGTGTTTTCCATCGCGCATGGGCACAGTACATCTATGTCCAGTGACCAAAAGTCATTGGAAGATATCTCTGATGCGCCGGGGAACCCTTTGATGCTGCCATTGTTTTCGGATTTAAACTTTGACAGTGCGTCAATGTCTATGCCGTCTGGGTTGTATATAGTGGTGTTCCATTCGGCAATAGATACGATTTTTGCACCCATGTCATAAGAGCATTTAGCAGTGTATGACCCGACGTTACCAAAGCCTTGGATGGCAATTGTGGCGCCCTTCATTTCTTTGCCGATTGTTTTCAGGGATTGGGCGATTATGATGGATATGCCAAGTCCTGTGGCGGGTGTGCGGCCCTGGGAACCGCCCAGTTCAATTGGTTTGCCTGTGAACGTCCCAAAAGATTGATCGCCAGATAATTTGATGTATTCGTCTATGAACCAAGACATAATTTGACCGTTCGTGTTTACGTCTGGGGCAGGAATGTCGCGTTTTTCGCCAAGGATTGGATAGATTGCGTCAACATATCCACGGCACAGGCGTTCTAATTCGCCTGTGGACAGTTGTTTGGGGTCTACGATTATTCCGCCCTTGCCCCCGCCATACGGTATGCCGGTAACGGCGCATTTAAATGTCATCCATATTGATAATGCGGCGACTTCGTCCCGAGATACCATTGGGTGGAATCGTACGCCGCCCTTGGATGGGCCGATTGCAGTGTTGTGTTGGGCGCGAAAGCCTGTGAATGTGCGTATGGAACCATCGTCCATTTTTATGGGGATAGATACTTCTAGCATGCGCATCGGTTGTTTAAGTATTTCGTATACGTCATTGGGCAGGCCCAGCCGCTGGCATGCGGATTTAACACGGCTTTGTGCGCCAATTAACGGATTCATATTTTCGTTTGCCATAACAATATCTTCCTTGGGTTTTTATTATTGGACACAAATGATCCTAGGACGATGTTTCGTGAAATGCAAGTGGCGATAAAATAAAAAAGTTTTGTTCTGGACAATTCGTATAAATTGTTATAATATCACGCCCAGATATGATGTTATCGCGGGCGTGGTATAATGGTAGCACGTCAGCTTCCCAAGCTGAAGACGAGGGTTCGATTCCCTTCGCCCGCACCAAGATTGAAGTTGGTTATGTTTGAATCGGGTATCCTCTCTGCTTCGTCTAAAACTCGTTGCTAATAACGCAACTCGTTAAGACTGCGATACGTTTGGATTCCCTTCGCCCGCACCAAGATTTCCCCATGGATGCTAAATAAATGTTTGACTTTTGATAAGTTTTAGTGCATAATGCGTGTGCAAATCCCAAAGATTGCCATTATTGTATCGCCAGTTCGCAGTATGCGTGTGGTACGTCATCCGATGAGTTTTCATCCTTGACGATGGTTTTCTTGGTGGAAAAACAGTTAAAAATAAGGAGCAAAAATATGGCAACTGTTATTCGTTTGGCACGTTTTGGTGCAAAAAAACGCCCATATTATCACATTGTTGTGACGGATTCACGCAATGCACGTAATTCGGGTAATGTGTTGGAAGTTGTTGGTAAATATGACCCAATGCAGGCAAAGGACAGCGACAAGCGCGTTGTTTTAAAGTTGGATGAAGTAAAGGCTTGGTTGGCCAAGGGTGCACAGCCATCTGATCGCGTTTATAAGTTCTTGGCAAAGGCCGGTTTGGTAAAGCCAAAGGCGATTCCAGTTCAGACAAAGAAACATCTGCAATCTGAAAAGACACAGATGAAGATTAAAGACAAGGCTGAAAAGTTGGCTAAGATTGCGGCTGAAAAAGCGGCTGCAGAAGAAGCAGCCAAGGCAGCGGCCGAGGCGCCAGCAACAGAAGTTGCCGAATAAATTTTTGCTTTGATTGCCCAGGGTGACCTGGGCATGGTTTTCTGTGGGGTATCTTGTCATGAATGAAAAGCAGATGAAAAAGCAACAGGTTTGTCCGTACGATGGAATGGCGTGCGAAAAAACAGCGCAACATGTTAATCGTGATGTGGTGTCGTATAATTGTCTGACAACGGATAACTTTTATGTGTCGGTTGAAATGCCCAACAGTTGTGACCTGCGTGTCGGTTGTGCAAGATATCAGGAACATAAAAGAGCTAATTCTGTGCCTAGTATTAGACAGGCGCCAAAGGAATTTTTAACCGGGTATAAATGTCCATATGAGACGAGTATTGATTGTGGGCTGTTTTACAGATGTGATGAATTTTGGCGTCAACAAAATTTGTGTAACGAATTGAATGGTGTAGAGATGCTGTGTGCAGCTGATGTTTGTCAGGTGCGGCCGAATTTGTGTCCAAAATATGTTGAATTTATAAAAAAACAAAAGGTGAGATAAGTATGAGCTTGAAAAAAAATTGTCCGCATAATGAAGCAATTGTATGCGATGATGAATATTGCAGAGATGAATTAAAACGTCAAAGGGATGTCGCGTTTAATGAACGTGGTGCCAGAAGATTTTCTTATCATGTGTCGATGACGTGTTGTATGGCCGATTATCGTGAATGTCCACGTTATTTGGAATTTATGGCTGCGCAACAGGTAAAAGGTCGCTAGACGGCGAATTCAGAATGTCAGATATAAAACAAATTTTGATCGGTAAAATTGTTGCACCTCAGGGGATTCGTGGAGAAGTGCGTGTGCAATCTTTTGCAGAAACAACAGGTGATTTCAAGAAGTTAAAGGTTTTTTCTGCAAGTTTTACCGATGCAGACTTTAAATTTGTGCGCGCGGTGCCAAATTCAAATGTTGTAATCGCAAAAATTCGTGGTGTTGATGATCGTAATGCCGCAGAAATGTTGCGTGGGACAGAACTGTATATTATGCGTGATGCCCTGCCCGATTTAAACAAGGGGGAATATTATCAGGCGGACTTAATAGGCTTTGATGTTGTGCGTGACGGTAAAAAAATCGGGACGGTTGATTGTTTTCAGAATTTTGGTGCAGGTGATATCATTGAATTGGATAATGGTGATATGGTGGCATTTTACGGCGCAAATGTAGATTTTGATGCCCGTATAGTGTATGTGAGGTAAAAAATGCATTTTAACATATTGACCATCTTTCCAGAAATGTTTCCAGGTACTTTGTCGGGTGGTGTTGTTGGACGCGCGCTGGAACGCGGAATTTGGTCGTATGATGCAATTAATATTCGTGATTTCGCCATTAATAATTATGGCAGTGTTGATGATACGCAATTTGGTGGCGGGGCGGGAATGGTTATGCGACCAGATGTTCTGGGGGGCGCAATCGATTCAATCGAAAAACGTGGTAAAATTATATATTTTTCACCACGTGGTCCGACCTTGAATCAAAAGATGGTTCGTGAGTTTACCGCGCATCCCGATGCGACATATACCCTGTTGTGTGGGCGGTACGAAGGAATTGATGAACGAATCATCGAAGAATATGATATAATGGAACTGTCCATTGGTGATTATATACTGTCAGGTGGTGAGGTTGCTGCGCAAGTTTTTATTGACAGTTGCGTTCGCGTGATGGATAATGTAGTTCACGGTGGCAAGGATACCACTGAAAATGAAAGTTTCGAAATCGGCGGGTTAGAATGGCCGTTATATACCCGTCCGTCAGTATGGCGTGGACGAAGCGTCCCAGAAGTCCTGCTGTCCGGTCACCACGGCAATATCGAACGGTGGCGGAAACAACAATCGGTTGACATAACAAAAGAACGTCGGCCGGACTTAATAAAGGAAAATGAAAAATGAGCATTATTAAAAAAATCGAAGCTGCCCAGGTTGCAAAACTGTCGGCGGATAAAAAAATCCCAAACTTCAAGGCTGGGGATACATTGAAAGTTCACGTTAAAATTAAAGATGGTGATAAATTCCGTATCCAGGTGTTCGAAGGCGTTGTTATCGCACGTGATGGTGGTAATGGGAATAATGCATCCTTTACTGTGCGTCGTGAATCATACGGTGTTGGTGTGGAACGTAAATTCCCACTGTACAGCCCAGCAATCGAAAAGATTGAAAAGGTTCGTATTGGTAAAGTACGTCGTGCAAAATTGTTCTTCTTGCGTGGATTGTCTGGCAAAAAAGCCCGTATCGTGGAAGATTTGGCAGCCACATCTGCAGAAAAGAATGCAAAATAAGAAAATCCCCCATTTGGGGGATTTTTAGTGGGCTAATGTTTGTGACTAAGGTGGTGTTTTGTGTAATTTGCTGATATATGTTTTGGTGAATGTGCATAATGTTTTGTGACAAGAAATAAAAAAACGCCCAAATGGGCGTTTTTACATTTCAGATGGGATTTTAAGACCCATTAAATCAATCGTTTTTGCCAATGTGTCACGTGCGATTTGCGCAATGTGCAGGCGCCCCGCCCTGGTTGCGTCAGGGATATCGTCGCGCAGAATTGGGCAGTTGTGATAGAATGTATTTATCAACTGGCACAAATCATAGGCATAGTTTGCAATCATGTCTGTTGCGCGATTGTCAAATGCGCTGTGTACCGTGCGTTCAAAATCTAAAATGCCAATCAACAGGTTGCGTTCATCCGCATTTGTCGGCATATAGGTTGCGGACGGTTTGGCGGTTGCGCGTTTCAATACACTGTTTAAACGAACGGCTGTGTACAAAATGTATGGGCCAGTGCGACCTTCGAAACTGGTGACAGATGCAGGGTCAAATATATAATCAGATCGTACATCGTGCATCAAATCGTTGAATTTTACTGCCGCCAGCGCAATAGCAGAGATCGTGTCCGCGTCCAGGGTTTTTCCAGATTCAAATACGCGTGCGTTTACGGCATCGTTTACCGCGTCGATAATGTCATCCAGACCGGCGGCATTGCCATCACGGGTTTTAAATGGTTTCCCGTCGCGACCATTAATTGTGCCGTATCCGATGTGTTCAAACCTGTCGTAATCAAATATGTCGGAAATTTCTGATGCGCGGAACAGTTGTTCAAAATGCAGTCCTTGGCGCAGATCGGTGAAATAAATAATGCGGTCGGGGTTGTCCGTTTGTTTGCGGCAATAAACCGCCGCCAGGTCGGTGGAATCATACGTGTCTGCGCCACGTGAATCTGTCCACATATATGGTGGCATTGGTTTATTGTCGTCGTCGCGCTTTACAATAATAACCTGGGCGCCATCGCTTTCGGTGATTAAATTTTTTGCGCGTAGAATTTTTTCAACATCGTCCAGATATTTTGCGGCATTACGTTCGCCTAAGTCATAGTCAAATGGTAAAATATTCAAACGCTTTACCGTTTCGTTCATCATATCCAGTGATATTTTCAAGAACTTTTCATATAGTGCGAAATAGCCTGCATGTCCGTCTTGGAATTTTGCCTTGATGTCCTGGGCATGTGCCTGGAATTCTGGGTTTTCTTTGGCAAAAGCACTGGCGGCAGGATAGTATGTGTTTAATTCAGATGGATTGATTTCAAAGTCAACAGATGTATTTGGGTCAAAATCGTCACTGAAATACGGTAATTCTGGGTGCAGGCGTTCAATCCATGCAATTATTAATGCCATTGGTTTGCCCCAGTCGCCAATGTGATTCCACGAATATGTTTTGTGTCCCAGTAATTTTGCAATGCGATTAAATGTGTCGCCAACAATCGATGTGCGCAGATGGCCGATATGTAAGGATTTTGCCACATTATATGCGCCATAGTCTAAATCAATTGTTTGTGGTGTGTCGGTTTTGGGGGACTGTGGTTGGGTCGCAGAGTCCCAGATAAATTCGTCTTTTATTTTGATGTTGATAAACCCTGGGCCGGCGATTGATGCGTCGGCAACAAAGTCCAGTTCGGTCAGTTTTGGCAAAATTTCCGCCGCCAATTCGCGTGGATTTTTCCCGGCAGATTTTGCCATAACCATAGCGGCATTTGTGGAAAAATCGCCAAAGTCGCGGTTGCGTGGAACCTCTAGGTTGACACGTGTCCCCAGTTTTTCGTTAATTGCATTCGATACATATTTGTATAAGTTCATTTTTTGATACCCTTCGTGTGTTTATTATATTGGCAGGATGATTCTGACGCGCAGACCGCCGAATTCGCTGTCTTCCAGGAATATTTGTCCGCCATGATTTTCAATCGCGGTTTGTGCGATTGACAGGCCCAGTCCTGTGCCACCGGTGTCGCTGGCGCGGGCGTCATCCAGGCGGACAAATGGGCGCATTGCGTCGCGTTTGCGGTTGTCTGGGATGCCGGGACCATCATCTTCGATAATGATTTCAATGGTTTCTGCAGAGTCGTGTTCTGTTATTTTTATTATCTTGTTCGCGTATCTGGCAGCGTTTTCGATTATGTTGCTGAACGCGCGCGCCAATGCCATGGGGCGTGCATAGAACTGTGCGGGGGCGTCTGGAAAATCTGTGATGATTTTCTTGTCGGGGGCCGCATCACGCGCAATTCGGGTCAGCATTGGCGGTAATTCGGTTGCCTGTTCTATTTCGGGTGTTTCGCCACGGGCAAATGCCAGGTACCCATTTACCATTTCTGTCATACGATCGATGTCGCGAATTAAATCGTCGTTGTTAGCAGTGTTCGTTTCAACCGCCAGGCGCATGCGTGTTAGTGGTGCCTTTAAATCGTGACTGACCGCGTTCAGCATGTCTGTGCGTGTGCGATTGTATCTGTCCAGGCGTTCCTTCATAGTAATCATAGAAGTGGCTGCTTCGCGGATTTCTTTGGATCCTGTGGGGCTGAATCCAGGTGCGTCAAGCCCGCGACCAAATCTGCTGGCAGCACGGGCAATGCGACGAATACTGCGGGTGTGCATGATTATAAATGGACTGATTAAAATAGATACAATCAGAATAGACCCCAGCAGCCAGATGATAAAAACTTCGGTGCTGGTTGAATAAATTCTGTATAGTGATGTGCCAAATGTCGCGATTTTGTTGTCGCGTGTCGGGACATCCACGTAAACCAGGCGTTTGCCACGATCCATGTATATGTTCGCACGACGCTGCAGCCGCTTTGATAATTCAGATGCCAGTTTGCCGGTTTCGCGCGCGTGATTGTCGTTGTGCTTTGGGCGGTTCAGTTTTTCGTGGAATGTGACATTAATGCCAATGTCGCGCGCCATTTGCTGTGCGGCGCTGATATTGCCATTGTCCATGAAATTCATCATTGTTGTTATTTCGCCGGCCAGTGTGCGCGCCAATGTTTCGTGTACACGTGACCAGTGATTGCCAAAAAATGCATTGGCAACAATTACCTGGGCGACAATCAGGGGGATTAAAATCATCAAAATTGTGCGCCATAAAAAACTGCGTGGAATCAATCTCATGTTATATTCCGTTTATGTTGCGGGGGTTGCGGATTTGTCAATTAATTTGTATCCACGTCCCCGAATTGTTATTATGTCTAGGTGTGATAATACTAAATTTAATTTATTGCGCAAGCGTTTTACAACCATTGGTGGCGCAGGTGCAATGTTTCCAATGGGGCTGGTTAGTAATTGTAGCAGCTTTTTTTCTTCGCCAGATAATCCCAACAGTTGGGGGGTGTTTGACGGGGCTGAAATGAAAAATTCATTGTCTGTGAAAATTAGACCGTTCGGCATCTTTTTGTGGGGTGATGTTGTTTCTGGAATAATATTTCTGAGCCTGAGAATCAGTTCGCGGATTTGAAACGGTTTTGCCAGGTAATCGTTCGCACCAAATGTCAGACCGTCGATGGCGTTTTCTGGACCGCTGAGCGCGGTCAGCATTAATACGGGTGTGGCATTGCCTGTAGCGCGAATGCTCTTTAAAAACGTCAGGCCGTCCATCCCGGACATCATGCGGTCCAGAACAATTGCGTCAATGGATATTCTGTTAAGTACATCGGTCGCGTTTTCCGCAGAAGACGATGTTATTACGTTAAAATGTTCGTTGCGCAAACCCGATGCCAGGGCTTTGCGCAACATTTCATCATCGTCAATAATCAAAATGGTTTTATTCATAAATTTGTCCGTCATCTGTCGGCTAGAACTGGTATTTATGAATTCTAGGAAGACAGTTTATTTGTTTAATGGTTCAACAGCATATTCGCCGGGCTGTATTGTTCGCATGGCGTTGTTGGCGCCCATCATGTCTTCGTCGTATGTGGCTGCGCGAAATTGCATGTTGCCTGTGGCGAATTCTGTCTTGAACAGCGCGTAACCCGTGCCGCCGCCCGTTGTTGGCCCTTGCATTCCCAAAGAGTAGTATCCGCCCAGGATGCCATAGTCCAGGTCGATGTAATCCAGACTGACGATCAGTGATACGCTGCTGATGCCATCGCTGGTCATGTTGCAGGCAAATTCGCGATTGGATAAAATCGCTTCGGAATTTACAGGGACAACAATGTCCATTACGGTTGGTTCGCATATACGGCTGATGCCGTTTACCAAAAATTCGTATGTCATGCCGACAGTGGCCTTGGACAGGCCGGTAGACATGCTGACCTGGGATATTGTAGCCTTGGGGATTTTTACCATTGCATTTGCAATTCCGCTGCGGACAGGGAAAGAAATGCCAGATTGCAAACAGTCACGTGAAAATGGATCCGCTTCGCAAATGTACATGCGCGAGTGGCCATTCATCATAAACATGTTTGCCAAACTGTTGAATAAAAATGAACGGGTTATGCGATCGTTCAGGCGTGTGCACCCAAAATTACGACATATAACCATTGGACGATCTGCAAACATTACGCCGGGATGTGCATGCGATTCAATCATGCGGGCGTCAATTATGTTCTGATCATAATCCAGGCTGTCTGCGCGTTCCATAAATTCTGTTTCTGGAATAAAATTTGGGTCATCAGGATATGCGTAGTACGATTGGACCGGTGTTTCGGTATAAATTGTTTGAAAATTATCATAGATAATATCGTCTGCATGGGCAGAAAATGCGTACAATCCAACTAAAACAGCCGTCAAAATAGGTCTTAACATTGTGTTGCCTTTGGTTCTCTCGTGTTGAATGTTAGAACATTTTAGATAATTGTGTCAAAACAAAAAAATATTTTTATTGAAATTTGTGATTGCTTTGGTCTAATTTAGGGGTGGATGAAATAGTAAGAAAGGTGAAACAATGGTCGATTTGATTATTTCTGGTGAATCTGGCAAACTGCATGCGGTGTATCATAAATCTGTACAAGAGGCGGCGCCATTGGCGGTTATTTTATCAGGAAATCCGCGACAAAAGTTTCATATGAACGATCGGGTGTCGTATGCGATGTTTCGTGCATTTATGGATGCTGGTTTTTCTGTTGTTCGATTTAATTATCGTGGGGTTGGTGATTCAGAAGGGACGATTGGGACGACCTCAGAAAATATGCTGGATATCGCGACTGTAATTGACTGGATTCAAAATCATAATGAAGATAGTGATAAAATATGGTTGGCGGGGAATCATTTAGGTGCGTGGTATGTGTTGCAGGCGATGATGAGGCGCCCCGAAATATCTGGCTTCGCATTGGTTTCGCCAGATGTGTCAGTGTCTGATTTTGCGTTCTTGTCTCCGCGGCCAAATCGTGGATTGTTATTGCAGGGGGCGGCGGAATCGGATGAAGCGCGTGCGTTCGCCACTCACATGACTCAGGTTTTGAAAAAACAGGCGCAAATTGATTTGGAAACAATTCGTGTGCGTGGTGCAGATGCAATGTATAGCCAGCCTGCGGATCTGCGACAGATGTATAATGATTTAAAGGCGTATGTTGGACGTGAAAACGCAGAAGATAAGTTGTTGTAATTATGCAAAATAATGAAAGATTTTTGGATGCCAATATCCCAGAAGATATGACGACGAATATTCGGCCGCGTGTTCTGGGGGATTTTGTAGGGCATGACAGCCTGAAACAGAATTTGTCGGTGTTTATTTCCGGGGCGCGCAGTCGCAGAGAGGCCATGGATCACGTATTACTGTATGGCCCCCCAGGATTGGGAAAGACGACGTTGGCACATATTGTGGCGAATGAGCTGGGGACAAATTTTCGGGCTACGTCGGCGCCTATGTTGACCAAACAGGGGGATTTGGCTGCGATTCTGACGGCGCTGGAGCCGATGGATGTGTTGTTTATTGATGAAATTCACAGATTGCCAACGGCAATCGAAGAAGTATTGTATTCGGCAATGGAGGATTTTAAGCTGGATATTATGTTGGGCGAAGGACCCAGCGCAAAAAGTGTGCGTATTGACCTGCCCCCGTTTACGTTGGTCGGGGCAACAACACGTACGGGGCTGCTGTCAAATCCGTTGCGGGATAGATTTGGAATCGATTTGCGTTTAACATTTTATTCACCAGAAGATTTGGCCAAGATTATTATGCGCAGTGCGAATATTCTGGGAACACCGATTGATGCGGATGGGGCGCTGATGCTGGCGCGGTCTGCGCGGGGAACACCACGTATTGCAAACAGGTTGCTAAAGCGTGCACGTGATTTCGCGTGTGCGTTGGGAAAAAATCAAATCACAGCCGATACAATCAAGACCACTTTGTTTCAATTGCACATTGACGGGTGTGGTCTGGATGAAATCGATCGTGAATACATGAATATGATAATTAAATTTTATGCGGGGGGGCCGGTTGGCGTGGAAAATTTAGCCGCTGCATTGTCAGAGCCGAGCGACACGATAGAGGATGTAATAGAACCCTATTTGATGCAATTGGGGTTTGTGCAACGTACCCCACGTGGACGTGTTATTACAGAGGCGGGGTATAAACATTTAGGATTGGAAAAATAAAAGGAAATGTAAAAATGCCAAGACATAAGTATGATTTTTCAATTGCCTATGCAGATACTGATGCGGCTGGTATTGTTTATCATGGGCGGTATATCGAAATTGCAGAACGCGCACGCATGAATTGGTTGCGTGATAAAAAAATACCTGTGGGTGATGGTTTTGTTATAAAAAACCTGAATATAGATTATCGTTCCCCGTTAAAATTGGGGCAGGATATAAGGGTAGAGACAGAGGTGTTGAGGGTTGAAGATGTTTTTCTTGATACCGCGCAGTACTTTTTGGGGCCAAATGATAAACTTTGTGCAACGTTGAATAGTCGGGTTGTGTACGTTGGTTCGGATCTGCGTCCAAAAAACATCCCGGATGATCTGCGTAGACAAATGTTGGGCTTTGTAGACAAGCAAAGGTAGTGTTATGAAGGTACATGCGTTCCCGTTTACAATAGCGTATGCTGATACAGATGCCGAAGGTATTGTGTATCATGCGCGGTACTTGGAAATAGCAGAACGTGCGCGTATGAATTGGCTGCGCGGGCATGTTGTCGTGGGCGATGATATCGGGTTTGTTATTCGCGAACTGAATATAAAGTATTTGCAGCCGTTGCGGGCGGCAGATGATATCGTTGTCGAAACACAGATGCTGGATGTTGGGGCCGCGGTTGTAAAAATAGAACAAAAGTTCGTGAAAAATGGGATTGTTTGTGCTATAATAAACATCAAGGTGGCTTATTTGGGGGCAGATATGCGCCCAAAACGGATACCAGATGAATTTATTAAGGGATTGATATAACAGAAGGAAGAGGATAATGGGAAATAATTTTTCGTTGCTGAGTTTATTTACAGGTGATGCCATGACGATTTTCGTGTCAATCGTGCTGGTTGTGTTTAGCGTAATGTCATGGGCCGTGATTATTGAAAAGTTTCGCTTGTGGCGCAATTTTAAGCGCAGGCCTGTAAAAATGAAGCCAAATGAAAATCTGGACGTCTTTATCCGTCCATTTGATAAAAATTTATGGTTTTTGTCGATGGTTTCGTATATTTCACCGTTTATTGGTTTGTTTGGTACGGTGTGGGGTGTCATGGATTCTTTTGCCGCAATCGGGGTGAATCAATCGGTCAGTATTGGGGTTATCGCGCCTGGGTTGGCGGTGGCGTTGGGAACGACGGCATTGGGGCTGATTGCGGCGATTCCTGCGGCGATTGCGTATCAGGTATATTCGAAAAAATCTGATGATTTGTACGATCGTCTGGAATGTGCCTGCAAAGAAGTAAAAAATCAGAAATAGTGGGGGCGCAGATGTCTAGATTCAGACGCAGAAAGTCCGATTTTTCTATTCAGCTGACGCCGATGATTGATGTTATGACGGTGTTGTTGGCGGTGTTTATGGTGACAACCCCGATGATGACAACCGGGATTGATTTGGAATTGCCACGCGCAGGCGCGTCGGCGATGACCGGCAATGATCATGCAATTCAGATTAGCGTAGATTCGAATGGGCGTTATTTCTTGAGCAAAATGGAATTGTCGCGGGATGATATTGTAAAGCGTGCAGTTGCAATGCGCGCAGAAAATCCAAATCTGACCATAATGATAAATGGTGATACACATGCAGACTATGGGGCTGTTATGGGGATTATGGGCAGGTTAAAGGATGCGGGTTTCCAGAAAGTTGGATTGCGTACACAGCCAGAATAAAATTAATATGTCGAAATTTAATTTGTTTTCATCGGAAAATTTATTGATGTCGATTGGTGGACATTTGGCGTTGGTTGCGGTCATGGTCACATCAGTTGCGGTTATGATAAATCGGGCACAGTTGGTTGCACCAGATCGAATTGAAATTATTGAAATCGATTTGGATGATGTTGTTGTTAGTGGCGACGAAACAAAACTGTATAATATTGGCCAGGTCGTTGAATCAAATCCAGAAGAAAAGACGGTGGCGCCTGTGGCGCAGCCCGATAAAAAAGAGGTTCAGGCCGAAGTGCCAGAAAAGATAGAGGTAACGGCGCCAACATTGTTAGAAGAACCAGAGCCTGAGCCAGAACCAGAGGAAGTGGCAGAAGAACCACAAAAGGAACCCGAGAAAAAACAGGAAGAAAAAAGCACAGAATCGAAATCTGTGGAACCTGCGCCGGCGGCACCCAGAAAAAAGAAAGTGGTGCGTGTGAACCGAGAGGTGTTGTCATTGGAACGTACCCTGACGGTGTCGGTGGTGGATGCGTTGCGTGTCGCAATGACACGTTGCTGGGTGGTGGATACAAAACGTCCAGATATCGCAGATATTCGTGCGGTTGCGCATTTGACCATGCGAAAGAATGGTACTGTGCGGGATGTGTGGTTTGAATCGGCTGCGCGGGCGGAAACGGATCCGGCATTTGCATATGTGCTGGAAACAATACGGACAGCGATTAACGTGTGTCAGCCGTTCCGGATGTTGCCGGCGAATGAATTCGCAAAGTGGGAAAAAATTCAGCTGACATTTTATCCAACCCAGGGCAAGGTTATGTAGTGCATATTTTGTGTCGATGGGCATAAAAAAATCCCGCGTTTGCGGGTTTTTTATTTTGATTCGCCCATTGTTCGGGCCGATGTTAATGCATGCCGCAGGGCCTGTTCTGCAATTTGGCGAATTTTGGGCGCGAATGTACGCATGTTCATGGTGTCGGCAACTGTATTCCCAAACAGGCGTGATATGTATTCAATTTGGGTCGGGGCGATAATGTATACATCGCTGGTTATGTCTGTTGGATTAAGTTTTTTGATTTGCTGTGTCATGAATCCCTTCCCCTCCCCTTGGTCTGTTGCGGTACATTCTATCATAAATTTTTGTGATTGGCACTTGTTAATTTTATTAAATGATATTATATCATAAAGTATCTTGACCGCAAGGCGCAAAATTGCTATATATTTCGTGATAAAAGTAAGGAAAAAGGTAATGAAAAATATATTAGGTATGTTATTGGGGTCTGCAAATGACAGACTGGTCAAAAGTTATGATAAGACGGTGTCTCTGATTAATGATTTAGAACCAAAGTATCACGCAATGACGGATGAAGAGTTGCGCGGTCAGACAGATGTTTTACGTGCGCGATTGGCCGCGGGTGACAAGGAAAAAGATATACTGCCGGATGCGTTCGCATTGGTGCGCGAAGCGTCAATTCGTACAATTGGATTGCGCCATTTTAATGTTCAGATGATTGGAGGTATGGTGCTGACCAATGGGCAAATCGCAGAAATGAAAACGGGCGAAGGGAAAACGCTGGTTGCGACGTTGGCAATGTATCTAAAGGCCCTGTATGGCAAGGGGGCGCATCTGATTACTGTTAATGATTATTTGGCATCACGTGACGCGAATTGGATGGGCGAAGTTTATAGATTCTTGGGGATGACGGTTGGTATTGTTCAGCATGATATGACGGACGAAGAAAGACGGGCTGCGTATGCGTGCGATATCACGTATGTGACGAATTCTGAATTGGGATTTGATTATCTGCGCGACAATATGAAGTTTAGTAAAAAACAACAGGTTTTGCGTCCGTTCTTTTACGCGATTGTTGACGAAGTAGACAGTATTTTGATTGATGAGGCGCGCACGCCATTGATTATTTCAGGACCTGCCGAAGATACCAGCGAACTGTATGCCAAGGTTGATGCGGTTGTTGCGCAGTTCACAGATGCGGATTTTAAAAAAGATGAAAAAGACAGACATGTGACACTGACCGAAGGTGGTGTCGATAACGCAACGCGACTGTTAAAAGACGCGGGGTTGTTAGTGGGGGATAATTTATATGCGTCTGAAAATGCCGCGCTGGTTATGCATATTCAGCAGTCTTTGTTGGCACATCATTTGTATCAGAAAAATGTGAACTATGTTGTGCGTAACGGTGAAATTTTGATTGTTGATGAATTTACGGGACGCGTGATGAGTGGCCGTCGATTTGGCAAGGGGCTGCATCAGGCGATTGAGGCCAAAGAACATGTTAAGGTTCAGCCAGAAAATCAAACTGTGTCCAGTATTTCGTATCAGAATCTGTTCCGTTTGTATCCGACGTTGTCAGGTATGACGGGGACAGCCATGACAGAGGCAGCAGAGTTTGAAGAAATTTATAAATTGCGAGTGGTGTCAATTCCAACAAATCGTCCGGTTGCACGTAATGACCATCATGACGAAATTTATCGTAACAAAGATGAAAAATATGAAGCGATTTTAAAACAGATTTCTGAGTGTGTGGCCAGAAAACAGCCTGTGTTGGTTGGGACGGTGTCTATCGAAAAGTCCGAAGAGTTGGCCGCAATTGTTCGCAAGAAGTTGGGAATAATGCCAGCGGTTTTGAATGCAAAACAGCACGAGTCTGAGGCAAAGATTGTTGCGCAGGCGGGTGCACCGGGGGCTGTTACAATCGCGACAAATATGGCGGGACGTGGTACAGATATTAAGTTGGGTGGTAATGCCGAAGAGTTGATTGCAGCGCTGGATGAAAATGCGCCTGATTTCGAAGACAAAAAGAAAGAAATCTATGCGAAAATCGAAACCAACAAGAAGATGGTGCTGGATGCCGGTGGGTTATATGTTATCGGGACCGAACGTCACGAGTCGCGCCGTATCGATAATCAGTTGCGCGGGCGTTCTGGACGCCAAGGTGATCCAGGTGATTCTAAGTTCTTTTTGGCATTGGATGATGATTTGATGCGCATTTTTGGCGCAGTGCGTTTGCAGGGAATGTTGACAACATTGGGGTTGAAGACAGGCGAAGCAATCACGCATCCGTGGATTACCAAAGCGTTAGAGAAAGCGCAGAAACGTGTAGAAACCAGATATTTCGAGGCACGTAAAGAACTGTTGAAATATGATGATGTCGCGAACGAACAGCGAACTGTTATTTATAAACAACGCGATGATTTGATGACGTCAGATGATCTGAAACCGTTAGCCATGGAAATGATCGGGGATGTCGTTGAAATTATATGTGAAAACAATATCCCAGAAAAATCTTTGCCAGCAGATTGGAATTTGAATGGTATTCATAATGCGATGATGCGTGTGTTTGCGTTGGATATTACCGATATAGAAAAGTGGAAATCTGATGAACAAATTACAGAACGCAAGGCATATGAAACACTGGTCAATCTGGCAATGCGCAGATATGAACAGCAGGCGTCAAAATATGGTGCAGAATTGATGCATATGGCATCGCGTCAAATGATGCTGGGGGCGTTGGATGCGGTGTGGAAAAAGCACTTGCAGCAGATGGATTATTTGCAAAGTGCAATTGGATTGCGTGGATATGCACAGAAAAATCCGCTGTACGAATACAAGCGCGAAGCATTGGATTTGTTTAAGAATACGGTTAATAACTTTAAAATCATGTCGATTTCGTATATCTGTCGCATGGAATTGACACGTGATGATGTTGCCGCAACCGAGGCCGAACGTGCAAAACATGATGCAGGACTAAATCAGGCCACAGGCAGTGACAATCGTCGTAACGCGCCGTGTCCATGTGGGTCTGGCCAGAAATTCAAGCATTGTTGTGGAAAATTGCACTAAATAAAATTAGTGCAATTTTCTGTGTTTTTTGTTGTTTTGCATAAATATATAAAGGAAAAGGGGTTATGGGGCAGTTTGTTCATCTTCGTACACATTCACGATTTTCGGTGGGGGCCAGTACACTGACAATTAAGCAAATACCAAAATTGTGCATGGCGGCGGGGATGACAGCGTGCGCGTTAACAGATAC
>JAZROU010000003.1:0-2888 GCA_045648865.1 Candidatus Enterousia sp. | reverse complement strand
CCAACTTTGTTCTGCACAAATACCCGAATGTTCATCTGACCTTCAAATGTTGCAACTGATGTATGCCCAACGCATAAAATCTGACTGTGCTGCATATGAAAACAGTCTAAAACAACAAAAAAATTCCAGTGCTCAAAAACTTGCCACTGCTGAAAAGGCTTTACGCGAAGCCGCCCTGGAACAATTACGCACTGCCAACAAATACGATCTGGGGCAATGCACCATTGAATTCAGAAAGTGCATGCAAACGACGGCTGGATGTGGCGACGACTTTTCCAGCTGTGCCAGCATGATTGCCATGGACAACACGAACGTCCGCCAGTCCACATCTAAAAAGGCAAAAAATTACAAGATTCAGGGCACTGTGACCACTATTGAAATCAGTGCATCCACCTATGACACATTGTTATCTAAAAAGCCTTTATGTGAATCCATCACTAAATCCTGTGTAAATGTTGCGGACCAGGTATGGGACACCTTTTTACGTGACATTGCGCCCCAGATTAAGAACGCCGAATTAATTGCCGAAGATAAAGCGCGCCAAAGCTGCATTGGCAATATATCTGACTGTTTTCAGCGTGCCTGTAAAGACACCATGGATCCGAACGATCCTGATGGTTCATACGACATGTGCTTATCGCGCCCTGAAAGCATGTTAAACCTGTGCAAGGTTCCATTAAATGCATGTGGGATTGATGCGACATCGACAGAAACCGCGCAGGCTTCTGACATATGGGACTTTGTTGTTGCACGTTTGGCCTCTATGCGCGTAGATTCCTGTACGACCGCGGTCAAAGAATGCCTGCAATCCGAAGACAGATGTGGCAAAGATTATACCCAGTGCATCGGATTGGACACAGACACAATAATACGCATGTGTCCATATGATAAATTAGTTGGTTGCCAAATGAAGTATGGCGAAACAGAAATACGCGGTGACGCAGTTTATGACGAATTGTCCAACATGGTCCAGGGTATTATGTTAAACATCGACAACAATTTCTTGTTGGAATGCCAGGCTGCTGCGAACGAAGCGATGATAAAAGTATGTGGCGACACAGAAAATTGTAATTCCCTGGCGGTGGACGAAAATATCGGCGCCCGTTCCTTGGAATACAAGATTTGTGAATATGGCTTAACATCAGATCAAATCGTCATATCCCAAGAAAACTGCTTTGCAGACGTATCACAAATTCCAGATGAAATGCTGGGGCGCGTCCCCGGCTCAACAACAGGTAAACTGGGCCCTGTTGTACCATTAACAGGAAACATCACAGGAATAATTTATTGGTCTGCAATAAACGTCACAGATGACGGACGCATAAGTTCAACAGAACAATACATAGAAAATACTGCACACGAAGAAACAAAAACGGAACAATATAAACAAACCATTATGTCAGAAATTACATTGCTGCAAAAAAACATCGACGACATAATTAATGCGATTGAATCCGATCCAACAGTTCAATACTGCATGACCGGGCGTCAAATCCCAGGTATAAAAGACCTTAAACACAATCAAAACGCGGCACGCTTTCCAAATTTAACAAAACAAATGCGCATGATTATCAGCAATAACGCCCTGGCCGTTGCACGTGAAAATTACAATAAAAAATTCGACCGGTTAAATGAGCAAATGCTGCGCAACGCGACGAAAATTGCGGAACGTCAATCTGAAATTCTAGGCGAAAATAAAAAAGACGTTTACCGTGACATTGCCCGACATTCTTGTGTTGTGCTGGCGGATCTGTCCGCGCTTCCGAAATCACCGCCACCACCGCCGGGAATCGGTGGAAAACTGGTTCTTGGGATAGTTCTGGTTACCGCCATTGTTGTTGCGTCTATATTTACATTTGGCGCAGATGGCATAGCAACTGCCGCCGGCGTAGCTGCCGCTGGAGCTGCTGGCGCCACTACAGCCGCCGCCGGCACCATAAGCACTGCTGCAGTATCAGCTGCAGCAGCCGGCGGAACTTCAATTGCCGCCGGTGCTGCTGGTATGGGGGCCGGTCTAAGCGCTGGAATGTCAATAGTATCCGCAGGCGCTGCAGGTTTTGCTGCTGGCGCTGCCGTAACATATTCCCTTGCCGCCAGTGCCACAACCGCATTGGTTGCCGCCATAACAGGCAGTGCAGCATTAGTATCGGGTGGCATTTTATCTGTCGCAGAAAAATACAAAGACGGCGACACAAAATCCAGCGAATCATCTTTATCTGGGAAACACGAAATGAATCAATGGAATTATCGTGAAACAATCACAACAACTTTTGACTGGGATAATGTCACATGTCAAAAATGCACTGAATCACAATTATGCGCCAAAGAACGCACACCGTTATTCGGCAAAAAGTCATGTGCAAAATGGGGCGAAAAACAAACGGTTTGCACAGACGTAAAATTCTGAACAGCCACGGTGCCCCCCCCAGTATATCCGAAATATATATTCAAAAAAACCGATGGCTATATCTCACCATCGGTTTTTCATACAAATAAATTATGCAATTTATTTTATTACACGCGACGCACTTTCTTTGGTCTGCAACCATTGTGTGGAATGCGTGTTGTATCTGTAATGGACTGCACAATCAGACCGGCATTTGCCAATCCACGTACAGCAGATTCACGACCTTGACCAATACCACGCATTAAAACATCAACTGTTTTCATACCCATTTCGGCGACTTTTTTACCAACTGCATCCGCAACAACTGTTGCGGCATATGGTGTGGACTTTTTTGCGCCCTTAAAATTATTTGCCCCAGCGGTCGCCCATGTCAACACAGCGCCCGACTGATCTGTGATTGTAATACGTGTATTGTTGTTTGTCGCAACGACATGTGCAATACCATGCGATACTTTCTTAACAACTTTTTTCTTAGCTTTTG
>JAZROU010000002.1:0-2542 GCA_045648865.1 Candidatus Enterousia sp. | reverse complement strand
GCACGTTCCACCCTTTTTCTGTGATTCTGCAACCGCATGCAACGCCAATGTTGTTTTTCCTGACGATTCCGGCCCATAAATTTCAACGATACGCCCCTTTGGGTATCCACCAACCCCCAGCGCAATATCCAGCCCCAGCGACCCCGATGAAATCGCCTCAATATTTTGTTGTGACCCATCACCCATTTTCATAATGGCTTCTTTACCGAACTGTTTTTGAATTTGCGCCAGCGCAGATTCCAACGCAGGATTTTTTGCGAACAAACCACTATCTTTTGCTGAATCTTTTTTTGCCATAACTTTCCCCTTTATTTCTTATGGAAATCATACAAGCAAAGCCCATAAAAATCAATGAATTTGTTATTTTTTCTTTTCTACCAAGACCAACAAACTAAACGCACCGATAAAGACCGTCACCGTCCACACAGCCGCCGTCGTTCCAAAGATTGCAATCACCGCCGCCGCCAACATTGGCGCAATAACATTTGGTAAATTTGAACTAGTTCTAAAAACACCATAATACTTTGTTTGTTGTGCCCGTCCCGTCCCATCAAAGAACAACAAATCATGCACAGATTCCATCAATGCCCCCGACACCTGCCACGCAACAAATATCGCCAACAACGGCACCCCTGTCACAAACATCGCCGCCGCAGACAGCGCCGCAAACGACCCAAACCCCAACACCATCCATATCGTTTTTCCAAATCTGCGAACCAAACGCCCCATCATCTCACTTAACACCAGATACGGAATTATCCCCAACGTCAGTACCCATCCCAAAGTATCTTTATCAAATCCATTTTCAATAACTAAAATCGGCACATACAGCACACGCATTGCACGCAACGAATAATATCCAAAATTCACCAGATATGCCCGCATCATTCCCGGCAAACGGAAAAATTCCATCGTATTTTTCCACAGCGCCTTGAATGTTTTTCGTGGACTGACCGCCTTTATCTGTTTATCTTCTTGAACAACTTTAAAATACTTAAACACCGACCACGCAATCAGATATATTGTTGCCGAACCAAAAAACGCCGCCCGATTACCAAACTGATTTGCAATAAATACCGCCACAGTCGGCGCAAACAACGCCCCAACATTCATCCACAAATGATACCTTGAATTCAGGCGCGCCATACCAATATTTTTTGAAAAATCCGACATAAACAGCGGGATTAACATACTGGATAACGTAATCGCGATACCCGTTGTGTAATCCAGTATAATAAATGTGCGTGGCAATATTGAAAATCCCATCATTGCATAGCACACCGCCATCATCAACAGCGCAAAATAAAACACCCGTGTCTTAGCAAACATACGCAGTATTTCATTTGCGAACAACCCGACCAAGAAACAAAATACGGAATAAATCGCAACATAAACACCGACAATTGCGGACGACCTGAAAATCTCTAACAAAACCAGGGAATATACTGCATTATAAATACCGTCTGCAAAACCTGTAAACAACCCCAGATTTGCAAACGAAAACCCATTTACCCGTTTTCCAATTGAAATATATCTATCTCCCGCCATGACATACAATTATATCATACAACCCAATTTTTTCGAAACAAAATCTGAAAAAAAATCCCGCGATTGCGGAATTTTTTCATTCAAGATTCTTCATCATCTTCCATATCTTCATCATCATCGGACTCAACCGCATTTAAATCAATTTCTTTTGGCACACCTAAAATATCTTCTATCTTGTCAGACGCTGCATCCAAATCAATTTTATGCAAAACTGCAAATTCTTGGGCCATACGTTCCAACGCCCGCAAATATAACTGACGCGCAGAAAATGTCATTGTATCCGCCGCGCTGCGCCGTTGCAGGTCACGTACAACCTCGGCCAGTTTCATTGGATCCCCAGAATTAATATTTTCTTCGTATTGCGCGGCCCGACGTGCCCAAATCATACGCTTTGCCCCGGCCTTGCCCTTTGCAGATGCAATCGCTTCGTCCATTTTTTTTGCAGACGTCAACGGCCGCAGCCCTGATATTTCTGCACGTTCCATTGGCACACGCAACGTCATATGATTTCGTTCAAAATCAATGACCAGCATTTTTATTTTCTGCCCTGCGATTGTCTGTTCTTCTATACGCAACAGCTTTCCAACACCCTGGGTTGGATAAACGACATACTGTCCTGTTTTAAAATCTAATTTTTTACTTGGCATTATCTTACCTTTTTACGGTTGCCATCCTCTCTGTCCCGAACATTATACCACAAAAAAAGCAAAAAACAAATACCAGACAAAAAATATCCCGGCCTAACCGGGATATCTCAGATTCTATCGCCCTATGCGTTTGATGGTCCCCGTTCTGCGCAACGTAGACGCACGCGCGGCTTCGCCCTTATTAGATTCTTTGACACATACCCATTTTCCATCTTGCAATATTGCCGCCATCCCCGCATCACAATCTGGCTTTTCCAATCGCCACGCAAAGCATCCGCCCTTTTGATACGACTGATACGTTGTATTATCGCCACCACGTGTATACGCACCATATTCTGGGTTCCACA
>JAZROU010000001.1:0-6438 GCA_045648865.1 Candidatus Enterousia sp. | reverse complement strand
GTTCTGGGGTGTTGTCGTTGGGGTTGGTGTGCCTGTTTTTGTTGGGGGCGGTGTGGATCTTTCGTGAACCTGTTATCCAGGCGTTTTCGCCCCGTCCCCAGGTTGCCAAACTGGATCCAGACTTGGTTGCCGAGTATAAGCGTCAAATAGAAGAAAATAATAAAAAACTGGACGCTGAATATGAAATAGAAAAAACATTGCCGCCTGAACCACTGGTTATGCCATACGAATTGTTGCCCGATGTCCAGGCGCGTGCACAGTTGTGTTATCAGGCGATTGGTTTTGTTATGCAACCGATTGCCGGTTGGAATCAGGTTTATGCGACGTGTGGTGAAACGCACGTTATTGCGGAATTTCAGCGCAGTTTTGGCACAATTGGTGAATTTTATAATATTGCATCTGGGGTGATTCCTGGTGCTTATGTAACCCAGGTTGACGATGATACCATCCGTGTTCGTGCGACCTTGCCTGCGTTGGATGTCTACTCGTCCCAGGATGAACGTGACCCGGATACAGTGGTGCGTGATATTACGACCGCTTTTCAGGGTATGGATACGACTGCTGATATTGCGGTTGTTGTCGATACGTTAACAAATGGCGTAGATGCTGCGTCCGTTAATGTAATAGAAATTGGTGCAGAATCAAAATTGGTGCCAATGCAGTTTATGAAAATATTTGATGAATTTGGCGGCGTTTACATGACACAGGCGTCATGGGATGTTCGTTCACGTTTGTGGAGCTATGAGGTGATTGTCTATGCTAAATAAGAAGTTGTTTTTTTCTGTGGTTTTATTCTGCGGCATATTTAATATTGCGGCATTTGCTGCGACAGATGTTGTCGAAGATGTTAATATTGACGTTGATATGGAACAGATGTCGGCCGATGCAGTATCTGATTACGATGTTTCTGGTTCGTTGTTCCAGCAAATAACCGATTTAGAACAAGAAAAAGTCCTGATGCAATTGGAAAAAGAACGCGCCCAGTTGGATTTGGAACTGGACAGATTGGCCGCAGAAAAAATAAAACTGCACATGGAAATTGATACTTTATCGGGTCGTGCCGAACAACAGCAACAGGAAATAGAAACACAAAAGGCAAAGCTAGAGGCCGAAGCCGCCCGTATCGAACACGAAAAAGAAAACTGGTTGGCGGACTTGGAACAGGAAAAGAATTTGCGTTCTGTTTCCACGGCCAGCGCCCCAGAAACTACACCCGAAGTTGATATTACAAAAAAATATCGTCTGGTAAATGTTATCGGCGCGGGTTCGCAATTACAGGCCACCGTCGAAGATTTGAATACCGGTCAAAGTAAACGTATTGGTGTTGGCAAATCATTGGATGGACTGACTGTAAAATCTATATCTTTGTATGATGGTGTTGTGTTTGTTGATGCCAATGGCACAACGCAAAATTTAAATGTCAGCAATGGGAAATAAACGCTATGGTGCAGAAAACGACAGGTTTTGATGATGTTGATTTACATGATACACCATCTGTTCCATCGGGACTGGATGGTGCGGAATCCAAAGATATCATAGATTATCTGTTTTCGAACGGCAATCGATTGTTAACCGCAACCGGTGCCACGTTTGAATTGCCACGTGACACCCAGGCCTTGGTTGCATATTTTTCTGGGGGTGAAATTATAATATCGCGCACACATCGTTATGATGGTCGTGTGCTGGCATTCCTGGAATTGTTGAACCGGCGTGGTCGCCGCATTCGTGCCCCATTTTATTCAGATATGGGGTTGATATCAAATATCTATAAATCATATGAATCGCATCTGGGCGGCGCGGTACGTGGTCGTTCGGACTTTGACAATCAAATGCAAAAAGATTTTGTTGATATTATTGCCAAGGCCGCATCCCAAAAGGTATCTGACGTTCATATCGAGGTTGCAGATCAAACAACAATATATTTTCGTATCGACGGCAGTATGCAACCCGTATTGGAATATAACACCCAATGGGGTGAATCGTTTTTGCGTGCTGCATTTGCGTCATCTGATATTTCAAATGCGAACTATGCTGTAAACGAATATCAGTCTGCCCAGAAAGATGGTCGAACCCCGCTGCGCGGAACCAAGGATTTGTATTTGCCATCCGGTGTTCTGGGTGTTCGTATGCAGTTTAATCCGATTGCATTTGGTACGCGTTATGCGGTTATGCGATTGTTGTACGACAACCCATCCGAAGGTATAAAAACCGAACAAGAATTTGGCCCATATGAACAGCGCTTGTTGGCACGAATGCGGTCATTCCCAACGGGTTTGGTTATTGTTGCCGGTCCGACCAGTTCTGGTAAATCAACGACATTGGTCCGTAATATGTCGCTGATGTTAAAAGAACGCAATTATGAAATAAACATGATAACGGTTGAAAATCCCGTAGAACAAAAGATTTTTGGTGCGCGCCAAATGCCGGTGGTAAACACCACAACCGAAGAACAACGCGAAGAAAAATACGTAGAAGCATTGGCGGCCGCATTGCGCAGTGACCCTGATACGCTGATGGTTGGTGAAATTCGAACCCTAGCGGCGGCAGAATTAACTGTGCGTGGTGCGTTATCTGGACATAATGTTTGGACGACATTGCATGCAAATTCTGCCATGGCTGCGTTGACCCGTCTGTTGGATTTGGGTGTTGAATCATTTAAATTAAAAGAAGAAACATTAATGCGCGGTCTGGTATCAATGCGATTGTTTAAAAAGGTTTGTCCACATTGCCGCGAACCCCTGTCCAATCATCCTGAACGTGGCGCATATCGTCGTGTGATGGATGCGTACGGTGAAATCGGTCTGCGTCAGATATACCAGCGCGGCCCCGGTTGCCCACATTGTAATGGCACCGGAAACATTGGTCGTGTCAAGGCTGGTGAAATCATAATAACAAACAGTGAATTTTTGCGTTTGGCCCTGTCTGGCAATACAGATGGCGCTGTTCGTTATTGGCTCGAAGAAATGGATGGCCGTACATTAAAAGAGGCTGCCGCCTCGCTAATGCTGCAGGGTATTATCAGTGTCGACGAACTGGAACGTTGGGTCGGCCAGCTGGACCAGCCGGGGGCATATTAATATGAATCGTCTGGAATTATTTTATGCAAAAATAATGTTCCGTATGAACACGGAAAAGCGCATGTCGATTTGTCGCAAATTGGCGTCATTATTGCGCAATGATTTCACATTAATTGACGCCTTGGAACGTCTGGAAATGATTGAATCCAGGGGTGGTACCAAACCGCGCGAACCATTTGCGATTGTTATGCGTGAATGGCAAAAAAGTCTGGAACGCGGTATGACTTTTTCCGAGGCGACCCGTGGTTGGGTTCCGCAAAATGAAACGTTGCTGGTTACATCTGGGAATCTGTCAAATTTGGTGGTTGCGCTGGAAAACGTTGGTCGTGTTGTTGATGGTACCCAGCGTATACGCCGTGCGATGACGGCTGCGATTGGATATCCGCTGTTTTTGTTGGCATTGACATTTGGTATAATAATAATGGTTGGTCTGTATCTGGTTCCGCCATTAATTGATATCGCAGGCAGTGATGTTGTCTGGCGCGGATCTGCGCGTTCATTGGTCTGGTTGTCGAATATTTCGATTGAATATTGGTATGTATTTTTGTTGGTTGCGGCATCTGTTATATCTGTCATATGGGTCAGCCTTGCGAATTGGTCTGGCCGCATTCGTGCCGTGTTTGATAAACTGCCACCATGGAATGTGTACAAGATTCAGATTTCTGTTGGTTGGCTGATGTCGTTGGGCGCGATGGTCAGTGCCGGTGTGACGATACCTGATGCAATGCGCATGTTGGCGGACAGCGCAAATCGTTATCTGAAAAATATTCTTGAACATACGTTGCATTATATTGCCAATGGTGACAATCTGGGGCGTGCGTTATCGAACACAGGGCGCGATTTTCCCGACGCAGAAATTATTGGGGATTTGACCATCTATGCTGACATGAATGAATTTGATGAAAATTTAAATCGTGTTGCCAACGATTATTTGAATGAATCTGTTCGCAAAATGGAAAAGATATCGAACACGTTAAACAGTCTGGGGATTTTACTGGTGTCTGCGATTATCGCGTGGGTTGTTTTAGGAACATTCCAAATGCAGGATCAGATTACCAGCGCCCTGTCATGATGCAAATGTTTTTATGTTCGACACAAAAATAACCCTAATATCTTGAATTTTTAATTTAATCTGGTACGATTTCAACCAGATTATTTTTTTACAAACAGGAAACAAAGATGAATATAGAACTGGGCAAAAATATAAATCCGCGTGAAATTGAAACTAAAATCCAGGAATTCTGGGATAAAAATACATTTTGGAACAACGATGTAAAATCTGATAAGCCGTCATTCTGTGTTATGATGCCGCCACCAAACGTGACGGGGTCGTTGCACATGGGGCATGCAATGAATAACGTTTTGACAGACATAATTTGTCGGTACAAACGTATGTCCGGCTTTGATGTATTGTGGCAGCCGGGAACCGATCACGCATCAATTGCGACCCAGTTGTTGGTTGAACGCGATTTGTCCAAACGTGGCATAAATCCGCACGCATTATCATTACAGGAAAAACTGGACTGCGCCTGGGCATGGAAGGCGGACAAAGGCGGCCAGATTATGAACCAGTTGCATATCCTGGGGGTTACACCTGTTTGGCAACGTGAACGCTTTACCATGGACGCAGGTTTATCCAGTGCAGTAACAAAATTGTTTGTAAAAATGTATAACGAAGGCCTGATTTACCGTGAAAAGCGTTTGGTAAACTGGTGCCCAAAACAGCAAACGTCCGTTTCGGATTTAGAGGTTGAAACCCGCGAAGAAAAGGGCAAGTTCTATTATTTTAATTATCCATTGGTTGATGGTGGTTTTATTGAAATTGCGACCACGCGTCCTGAAACATTATTTGGTGACCAGGCGATTGCCGTTCATCCTGAAAATGAAAAATTAAAACACCTGATTGGCCGACGTGCGATAATTCCATTGACCGATATTGAAATTCCAATCATTGGCGATGAACATGCCGATCCTGAAAAGGGGACCGGTGCTGTGAAAATCACGCCTGCTCATGACTTTGACGACTGGGATGTTGGTGTTCGTCACAACCTGACACCGGTGTGTATTTTGACCCCTGATGCCAAGTTAAATGATAACCCGGTGGTGCCGACCAAATATCGCGGTTTGGACCGGTACAAGGCACGCGAAGCCATTGTGGCTGATATAGAAGCAGCCGGCCTGATGGTCCGTGTCGAAGCGCGCACAATCCCAACCCCATATTCAGAACGTGGCCAGGTTCCGGTTGAACCATACCTGACCGACCAATGGTTTGTTGATGCAGAAAAATTGGCCCAGCCCGCGATTCAAGCGGTAGAGCAGGGCAAAATCAAATTCCTGCCGGAACATCGTTATAATTTGTTTATGGCATGGATGCGCGGCATTCGTCCATGGACAATTTCGCGTCAATTGTGGTGGGGGCATCATATCCCGGCCTGGTATGACGCCGATGGTAATGTCTATGTTGCCGAAACCGAAGAAGATGCGATTAAGCAATCTGGGGGCAAAACATTAACCCGCGACCCAGATGTTCTGGATACATGGTTTTCATCTGGTCTGTGGCCATTTTCGACATTGGGTTGGCCTGAACAGACATTGGAATTAAAAAAATATTATCCAACAGATTTGCTGTATACTGCGGCTGATATTATATTCTTTTGGGTTGCGCGTATGGTTATGATGGGGATTTACGTAATGGGCGATGTTCCATTCAAGACGGTGAATTTCCATGGTCTGATTCGCGACAGCAAAGGGCAAAAAATGTCCAAGACCAAGGGCAACGGCACCGACCCATTAACCGCGGTTGATAAATTTGGTGTTGACGCATTGCGTTATTGGATTTCGACTGCGCCAATTGGAACCGATATTCGTTACAGCGATGACGAGGTTAAGCGTGGCTCAAAACTGTTGACCAAGTTGTGGAATGCATCAAAATATACATTGATGAATTTATCTGACTTTGAACCTGCGACTGCAAAACAGATACCTGTTTCTGAACGCTTTATCGAAGACAGATGGGTTTTGTCTGAACTGAACCGTGCAATTGCCGAAACGCGAAAGCATCTGGATAAATATGACAATTATAATTCGCGTGCTGCGATTGACGCGTTTTTCTGGGATATTTTCTGTGACCAGTATTTGGAATTCATCAAGGATCGCTTCTGGGCACCTGAAAAATACAGCGCAGAATCCAAATTGTCTGCACAATGGACATTGTACACAGTACTGCGTGCGATAATTGGCCTGTATGCGCCATTTATACCATTCCTGACCGAAGAATTGTGGCAGAAAATTTACAAACCAACCGAAGGTGGCGAAACATTACACCTGACGGCATACCCAGACGTTGTTGCCGAATATGAAA